>JAQUUV010000003.1:0-28259 GCA_028693695.1 Syntrophomonas sp. | reverse complement strand
ATCCTCGGCGTATTCTGCCTTGTTTATTCCTTTACAGCCCCTTATTCTTTTAGGTATTCAGTCACTGCCATACCGGCTTGAGCGCCGTCTCCTACGGCTGTAGCAATCTGCCGGGTCCGCTTGGCTCTTATGTCTCCGGCGGCAAAAATACCTGCCACTGAAGTTTGCATGTTATCATCTGTGATGATATATCCACCTTCTGTATCCACCAGTCCTTCAATAAATCCTCCCGCAGCTACCAACCCGATGCTGACAAAAAGCCCTTCTACTTCTAGAGCTTCTTCCGCATCACTCTTCACGTCCTGTAAAACCAAGCTACGCATGACAGTGTCGCCTTCAATACGCTTTATCACTGAATTTAGTTTGGGTTGGATCTTTTTATTTTTCATCATCTTGTCCACCGAATCGGGACTCGCCCTAAATTCTTTCCGCCGGTGGATGAGATAGACCTGAGATGCAATATCGGCTAGGTACAAAGCTTCCTTAACTGCAGATTCGCCGCCTCCTACCACTGCTACCGGGTAACCACGGAAGAATGCTCCATCACAAGTAGCACAGTATGATACTCCCCGACCTAGGAATTCCTGCTCTCCTTGCACATCTAGCTCTCTGCGACGGGCGCCCGTGGTAATAATAAGCGCCCGGGCCATATATTCACCCTCTGTGGTAATAACCTTCTTCCCTTCCAAACTATTGTCAATATGAACGACCTCTTCCATACGTATCTCGGCTCCAAATCGATCCGCCTGCTTACGGAAGTTCTCCATAAGTTCCCCCCCTAGGATACCAAAGGGAAACCCTGGATAATTGTCAATCTGGTCAGCGATAGCAGCATTTCCGCCTACCACCGCAGATTCCAGAATTAATGTTTTCAACCATGCTCTGCCGGTATATATAGCTGCCGACAATCCAGCCGGACCGCCACCCAGAATTATCACATCGTACATCTTATTTCCCCCTTAGACATAAATAAGAACCCTGACCAAGGTTCGGCCAGGGTTCCGCTTTTAAATTTAGCGCAGGTAGTTTATCGGATTACGGAACGCACCACTCTGTAAAACCTCAAAGTGTAAATGCGGTCCGGTGCTGTGCCCCGTGGAACCCCGCGTAGCAATCGCCTCACCCTGGCTCACGTGCTGACCCGCTTTGACCATTAGGCTGGAGCAATGAGCATACCTAGTAACCAATCCATTGCCATGATTAATGACAACAAAATTGCCATACCCACCTTGGTAACTGGCGGAGCTAACCGTGCCGTCACCAGCAGCTACTATGGTAGTCCCGGAACTCCCGCCGATATCAATCCCGGTATGCCCACCTCCAAAAGATTGGGTAATAGATCCGTAGATTGGCCAGTCCAGATTACCTGAACTTCCACCGCCACGGGAAGCTACCTGGTAAGTCCGGCTACCCTTGACTACTACCTTGTCTACCGCTTCTTTGATTATCTTTTCTTCGCTAACATCTCTCTTATCCATGATTCCGTTACGTTTGACAGCGGTATACGCCACGAATTTCTCCCCGTTTTGCCCCTCATCTCTAACCTTAACTCCGCTGCTCACTTGCTGGTCGGTTATAGTCTTAGTCTGGTAAGGGATGACTTCGTTCCCTCGACCCTCCACTTTTGCAATCACGTTAATTAAAGGCTGGGTCTTGTTTATAATGATTTGCTGACCCAAAGATAGGAGGTTATTTTCCTGCAAATTATTATTCTGCAGAATATCCGCCACATACATATCATTCTTACGAGCAATTGACCATAGGGAATCCCCTTCTTGGACAATATATTTTTGCGGGCTAGCTGTACCAATGGTAATTACATTCCATGCATCATTCCAGGCCAGTACTCGGGCGGATGAAACCTTTTCCGCTCTTACCTCTACCTGTTCCTCAAAGTCCAAGGACAAGAGCTTTTCTCCTGCACCAAGCTGAGAATTGTTGGTTTTTAGCTGCTTCAGCATAGCCTCAGCCACCGCCTGATCTTGCACATATACAATAGGTTTGCCATTTACCAAAATAGCTACTGCCATGGTCTTAGGCTGCAGGGCCAACTTCAGCTCCTCGGCCACCTTTTCAGACGGCACTAATTGGCTGCGGCTTACAAAGACCCGCTTAAACCCAACCCGGTTCCTGATCTCCATTTTCATAGCATTTGCATTTTGCTCTTCGCTACGCAACTGCTCCAAAGCCTGAGTAACCTCCCCAGAATTCTCCACTACAAATTCTCTATTTCCATCTACCGATACTGAATACGCCGGGGTTTTAATCCCAAAAAACCAGATAATTGCAACTAATAATATAACACCTAAGCTATTTACCCATATCTTATTGTTTCGTAAAATTTCCTGCATATAATCTCTCCATAATAATATTTTTTGTGAACAATCTCTTATTCTACATTGAATCGTATGATTCCTGCTTTTTCAACAAACAATTATAAATGCTGGATTGTTTGGTCATTTCCAGGTAAATGGCCCCTTCAATCCTTTTGCGGTGCATCACACAACTTATAGCCGCCGGTTTAGCCATATCCCCGTTGCTATGATAGGCATTAGCATGACAGCCGCCCCCGCAAAAATAGCGCGCCCAGCACCTCAAGCAGTCTTCTTTATCCTGCAAGCGATTGTGGACAAATCTCTGCTGAATCTCCCCATCCAACTGTGCATCATAAATATTGCCCATAAGAAACTCATCCTCACCAACAAACTGGTGGCAAGGATAGATATCCCCATTCGGGGTAATAACCAGGTACTCCACCCCAGCTCCGCAACCTGAATGACGTTTGGCTAGGCAAGGACCCTTTTGCAGGTTAAGGTTAAAATGAAAAAAGTGTACATCCTTCCCGATCCGCTGATAGTCACAGAGTACGTCGGTCAGTTGCTCATACTCCTTAAGAACCTTGGGAAGGTCATTCTCACGAATGCTATACTCGTTTTCTGGTCCCACCGCAGGTTCCAAGGATACAGCGTCAAAGCCCAAATCTATGATGTGTTGCAGATCACGGGAAAAGTCCAAATTCTGCCGGGTAAAAGTTCCTCTTATGTAATAGCTGACCGGATTTTTCTCTACCATTTTCTTTATGTTAGGCACAATAAGCCCGTAGCTTCCCTCGCCATTGTTTAAGATACGGTGCCGATCATTGGTTTCCGGCCGACCGTCCAGACTTAAAATAACGCTGATCCGATTATCTATTACAAAATCGATTACAGCATCGTCCAAAAGCAACGCATTGGTAGTCAGGGTGAAGTTAAACTGTTTACCGGATTCCTCTTCACGCTGCCTCCCATACTTAACCAACTCCCCAAGCATGTCCGTATTTAAAAGAGGCTCTCCTCCAAAGAAGTCTACTTCCAGGTTCTTAACCCGGCCGCTCTTTTCAATCAGAAAGTCCAGTGCTCTTTGGCCGACTTCTAATGACATCAAGCAGGATTTCATCCCAAAATCACCCTGACTGGCAAAGCAATAGCGGCACTTCATATTACAGGCATGGGCAACATTCAAACATATCGCCTTAATAGGCAGGTCAGACAAATCCGCCAAGAGGGGGTCTGCCTCGGTAAAAACAGCTCCCGCTTGATAGGCTAATTCTAATTCCTCAACTAACTCTCGGAGTTCATCTTCAGAACATTCAGTCTTCATGTCTTCCATCGTCCGATCCATATCTCCTGCATAATCGCTGAGTTTTTCAATAAATCGGCGGCTGGTATCGTCCAAGATATGAATGGCTCCGCTATTCACATCCAATAGTAAGTTAAGCTCCTTCCATTGAAACAGGTGCATACCCGCTGCAAAGTCATAGCCAATTGGTGATAACAAATTCCCTCTCCTCTCAATGAAAACGATAAGCACCCTCTACAGTAGTTAGCTAGAATAAAAAAGGGGCTTTCGCCCCTGTATCTCACTAATTTTTATTCCTACAAACCTGGTTGCCAACTGTACAAGATGTCTTGCAAGCTGATTGACAAGAAGTTGGGCACTCCCTACAGTTTATTAGGTCCTTGTCTCTTTTCAGATTTGGCTTAACCATGGTTATAATATGTTTTTTCAAACTTCATAACTCCTTCCCGTATGTTAATCTTAAAAAATCATCAATGGAGCAACTTCAGATGACATACCCTTCCAGTAACTCATTTAAAATTATAACTTATCTCGCTTCCTATTGTAAAGACTGTAGCTTATATTAGAGAGCTGCTACACGAATCTCACTTGGCCAACAAAGCAGGCAGAAAAGTAACGATTTCCGGGAAGATCATAAGCAGCGCCAGACAAACAATAATTGCTGTCAAGAATGGCCATATACCCTTGAAAATGACTTCCAATGGCACTTCGGGCACAATTCCTTTAAGAATGTACACATTCATTCCTACTGGAGGAGTAATAACCCCCATCCCCACCACCAGAACAATGATTACCCCAAACCATATAGGATCATAACCTAGCGTATTAACCGCGATGGGATAGAAAATGGGAACAGTAAGCAGGATCATCGCCAGGGCATCAATAAAGCATCCCAATATTAAGTAAATAGAAAGTATAATTCCCATTACCATAAAGGAGGGCAGATCCAGGGAGCCGGTCCAAGTGGCTATTTCAAAAGGCACCCGGCTCACTGCCATAAAACGCCCGAAAATAATCGACCCGGCTACCATCAACATAATCATGGCACTCGTCCGAGTAGTATCCGTCAGGGATTTTATAAATCCCTCCCAACTCAGATTGCGCCCCGCCAAGGCGGATGCCAAAACGCCTGCCGCACCTACCGCACCTGCTTCAGTAGCAGTAAACCACCCGGCAAAAAGCCCTCCCATAGATAATGCAAACACCAGTAAAACCTCTCCTAATCCCCCGCGCAGCGCAGCCATTCTTTCTTTCCAACTGGCTCGCGGACCGGGAGGCCCTAACTTAGGATTACGCCACGTGAGAATCATAATGGTTATCTGATATAAAATCATCAGCAAAATACCCGGCAGTATTCCCGCCATAAAGAGCTTACCTATGGACTGTTCCGTAGCCATGCCATACACGATGAAGATTACGCTGGGCGGAATCAGAACCCCTAGAACCCCGCCGGCCGCCACGCTGGCGGTGGCTAATGATATGTCATATTTGTATTTTTTCATCTCCGGAAGTGCAATGGCTCCTATAGTAGCAGCAGTAGCCGTATTGGAACCGCATATCGCTCCGAAAATGGCGCAGGCGGTCTGGGTCGCTATTGCCAGGCCGCCGGGCCAATGTCCGATCAGTTTATAAGCAAAAACATAGAGACGGGAACCTATCCCTGAATAATAGGCCAGAAAACCCATCCATACAAACATGGGAATGACACTTAAACTATACGAGGAGAAATTGCCATAGAGTTCTCTTACCACCATATTCATGGCCGCCGACGTGGAAGTCATATAACTAAACCCAGCAAAACCTACCAATGCCATCGCAAAGGAAATAGGCATGCGCAAAAATATTAGAATAATAAAAACCAATAAACCAACTATCCCCAGCATCAATGAGCTCATTTTCTTACCTTCCTAACCGTGTCTGATAATTTAAGCACTAAAACCAGGCAGAGCAACATTAGTCCAAAGCTAATCAGATAAATAACCGGATATAACGGTATCTGGATGGTTGGCGCAACTAGATTGGTATGAGCCATTGTTCTGGCATATCCCACCATATACCAGGCTGATGCTCCCCAAAAGATCACGGCAATAAGGGTAGTACCGGTATCAATAATTGCCTGAGTCTTAGCAGAAAACTTCTCAATTATTAAATCAACCGCAATATGCCCGTTCTTAAAGCCACAGTAAGCCAAACTTAAACCGATCGTTAGTGCCATCAGCAAAGTAACATAATCCATCGTTCCCAGCAGGGGATTACCTAAAAACGCACGCAATACTATATTGAGAACCACTACTGCCATCGTGGCTACGATGCAGAACCCGGCTATAATATCCAATGATCGGCTAAAGCTCTGCACCAAGGCTGCAAATTGTTTCATATTTCGGAAGCCTCCTGCGCTTACTTATATTCCTTATTATATTTATCAGCCATTGCTTTAACCTGATTCAAAACATCCTGTCCCTTAAATCCCAACTTATTCATGCGAGCCACGTAGTCTTGCTGGACAGGAGCAACAAGGTTTACCCAATGATCAACTTCTGCTTGTGGAAGGCTTATGATTTCCATATTATTTTGTTTTATAGCCCCGTTCATAGCAGCCTCATTCTGTTTATCCCATAAACCTATTCCCACCTGGTCAAAGTATTTTTCAGTAAGCTCTTGCACCGTCTTCTGGACTTCAGGGCTAAGAGAGTTCCATTTGTCATTGTTCATGGTGACAAAAAACAATGTATTATACAGGAATGGAGTTTTGGTTATATATTTAGTTACTTCAGCCTGCTTCCAGCCCTGCAATACTTCGATGGGACCAAGATTTCCTTTAACCACTCCTTTGGAAAGGGATTCATAAGCTTCCGCCTGGGACATAGCTACCGGGGTTGCTCCCAGAGCTTTGAGGGTCGCAGCGCTTAAACCGGTTGCTCTTATTTCCATACCCTTGAGATCTTCCAGACTGCGAACTGGAGCCTTAGTGAAAAGATCGCCCGGGCCGGTAGTTATAACCATTAACAGGTGAGTGTCCTGCACTTCTTGGGGATTAATCTCCTTAATTCCTTCCCAGGCTACTTTGCTGGCTACCTTGGAATTGTTATAGGTTATGCCCGGCAGTTCAAACACTTCGCTAATCGGAAAACTTCCCCGCGTATATGAAAAACATGAAATGCCTATATCGGCAATGCCATCTTTTACCCCACCATAAATATCTGCAGCTTTTAAGAGGGTCTCCCCTGGGTAACTCGTGATCTTCACCTGACCTTTGGTAGCTGCCTCAATTTCCTTGGCCCAAGGCTGGACCAATTGAGTTTCTGCCGGATGAGTAGCTGGCCAGAAATGAGCCAGTTTAAGCTCAACCGTTTTCACCTTTTCCTGTGCAGCATTGGATGCAGTAGGCGTAGATGTTTTTTGAGCGCAACCAGCCAGGCCAAACAACATTAACACTAGCAGTAATGCCACCGTTCTTCTTCCTGCTCCCCTGATACCTCTTCCTTTAATAATTCTTGCTTTTCCCCTCAACTTTACTTCCTCCTTTATTTTTGATTTGGGCAATAAAAAAAACTCCACTAGGAGTTCACAAAGAAAAGCGACCAATTCTCTGGTTGCAAACGAAAACAACCAGAAAATAAACGCATTCTTTTCCTACCGTACTCACTGTCCTACCCTTTTTTTGTTTAGTATTCCTACCCTACATCGACTACCACTCTACATTTACTACCAAATCAAAACCAAGCGTGTCAAAAGGACCGTGTTGTGGGGACGGTCCTTTTGACACGCCTCCCGGTTCCTGTTTAGCGTGTCAAAAGGACCGTCCCCACAACACGCAGTTTATTTATATATTTATAATATTATTCTACACAATTTGGATAATTCCTGCCAGAAGATTTTTTTTACTGTCTAAGCTGCCGTCCTTTTAAGCCTTAGGGTCTATTGAATAATTATTCTTTCGTCAGCTCTCGTTATTCATGTTCTGGCGCTAGCTCACCACTCTCCCTGAATTTCAGCATACCTATGGTCCACATTAAAATCAGCTTTGTCAAAATATTTTCCATTGGTTCCAAAAGTGGTGTCAACATTGATCCATCTGCCTTCTTCAGAACAATAAACCTGATTCCAGGCATGATCCCCCCAGGCAACCCCGCTATACCCCAATCCGGTAATCAAACGCACTTTTACCCCTACCGCACGGCACATGGATATATACAGACTGGAATAATCGAAGCAAATACCTTTTCTGGTGTTAAATGCGATAATCGAACCCGAAGAAATTCCGCTAGGGTCCTTACTAATCATTGCCGCCTTGTCATAATCATATTGCATATTCTGGCTAAGCCATTTATATATCAAATATGCCTTCTTCTTGCTGTTCTGCTCATTGCCCACTATCTTTCTGGCAGTTTCATCTATTTGAGAATTTGATTTAATCGCTTCATCCAATGTAACTCCGTTAAAATACGTTATGACCCGAATATTGCTTTTTTTCAATTGGTTTACCAGTTGCTCAGCCGTTGAATTTCCACCGGAATCTCCTATGTCCGGAATAACCCTCTCCATGCCTTTGCCAAAAGAATCATTTACCAGAACCGGGATCTTCTTGGCAATATTAGAGTTAAGCACGGGGCATACAGCATTTTTATATAAAATCTGGTAAGCAGCTGACTGATTCATCGACCTAGATAAAAACGGGGACGGAAAATAATAGGCATAGAAGTTAAGTAACAGGCCTAAAATGAAAACTAAAAATACCGCCCTAGGCACCTGTGATAAAGCCCCAATTATACGTTTAAACACACTACCCATGGAATCAAACAGGGTATATAACCCGTTGGCCAACGAATCACCAAAAGCATTGAACAGCAGGCTGGTAAAAAGCCTTAAAATAATACGAACCAGCAAGAGTATTAGCGGCACGACAATAATATAAATCATAACATCCTGCCCATATAGAAACGTTCTTATGTTTTCGGGTATCTCATTATAAATCTGATTAAACACCCCGCTATCATTATCGAAAAATATCCTTCTAGTCAGATAAATCGCCACAAATAAGCCGAATAGAAACTCCAAACTATTCAGTAAAGACCACAATGAAAACTTAATTCTTTCTCTTGAAAAATCTTGATAAGCACCAAATATTATTGGCACTGCAAAAATACCTATCAGTATTACTGTTACAATATTTATTCTTAACATATGTTCACCCTCATAAATAGCATTTTCTTATCATCTAATTATTACTACATAAGCAGTTACTTGCAATTGTAAATTTTTGGTTAACCTTTTTTGGCAAGCCTTTATATTTACATAAAAATAAGAGGGCACAAAAATGTCCTCTTATTAATATTGTTTTAACTATGGTCAAATAATTAACTCAAGTTTTGCAGTTGACATATAATTCGACGTAAGAAGAGTTGACATTTCGTATTGTGGGCGTGTTGTGGGGACGGTCCTTTTGACACGCCAAATAGGAACCGGCGAGGCGTGTCAAAAGGACCGTCCCCACAACACGCTTGAATTATTGATTATTATTTTCTATAGGAATCTTTTGCGTTGATAACAAGACTGAATACTTACTCGCGTTCAGTCCTGCAACCTGTCCTTCCCCAACTGACTTAGCAATTTGATAGGGAGGGCCAGTGCAGTCGCCCGCTGCATATACTCCGGGGAGATTACTTTCTTGATTGCGGTTAACCCTAATATGCTTATCGACTATCTCTAAACCTGGTACCAAACGCTCCGGAGAAGTCTCAGCCCCTAGAACAAATAATCCTTCTACCTTTATAGTTTGACCATTATTTAACTCAAGTCCTTCCACAAAATCCTTCCCCATTATCGCTGCGGGTTGATCGTTAACTATTTCTATCCTGGGGTCTAGGTCCCCAATTTCTTCATACATAGGCAAGAAATATACCTTGCTGCATATTTCCGCCATAAATTTTGCCTCGTGTTCGGCTTCCTCACTGTGCCCTATGATTAGTACATCCTTGGCTCTATAAATCGGCCCATCACAGGTGGCGCAGTAACCAAGTCCTTTTCCCAGAAAAAAGTTCTCCCGTGGTAAAGTGGCCCTGTAGGGTACTCCTGTAGCTATTATAATCGTCTTGGTCCTGACCATGTCATTTCCAACCAGTATGTTGTATGTTCCGTCAGCTTCGTTAATAGCTTCGGCCTTTATATTACTAATTTCAATATCCATAGCACGCGCATGATCCATAAATAGTTCCAGCAGTTTACCTCCGCTCACATCCGGAATCCCCAAGTAATTGTTTACCTTTTGAGCCTTGTGCAGTGGTGGACTACATAGCTCAGAGCCTATGACAATAACCTTCTTATTACGGATAGTAGCGTTTATTGCAGCTGACAGTCCGGCCGGCCCGCAACCGAGAATAGCTATATCATATAGTTCCTGTTTTATTTTTCATTCCCCCTTGCGTTTGTTTTAGAAGCTCTCCTATATTATCCCTTATTTATGATATTACAATGCAACTTGAAGAAAACTCATCCATATCCTATATTAATCCATACTGCCTATATATATGCGTTGGCATATCCCATGTCCTTGTTAAAAAAAAGAGAACCCTATCTTCGTGCTCTACGAAAATTGTGTCCTCTTGCTTAGTATTGTTGAGTTGTTGTCTTTAATTAATACTGGAGCGGGAAAAGGGGTTCGAACCCTCGGCACCCGGCTTGGGAAGCCGGTGCTCTACCACTGAGCTACTCCCGCCCATATAATACTACCAGAGATATTTTATACTAAATAGCATCAGTTAGTCAAATTGAGCCTAAATTTTTTATGTCCTATTACCTTGTCCGCAAACTCTTCAGCCAGTTCCGGAATATCCTCCCGGCACGGTAGAACCTGGATCAATTTATGCCCTCTAAGCCATAAGCTATCGCAAAGTGATCTCCCAATTAGCGAATTGGTAAAAAAAGCAGGCTGGTTCAGCCTGCTAAGTCAGCGTTTCCACTTTATTCGACACTCCTTAAACTAGTCTCTCTTGGGCAGCTCCGGTTGATAGTTCCAATATGGACATCCTAGTGCAGCCCCTGCTGCAATGACTGTAAAAATGGTTGCCAGGACGGTACATGCAATAACTCTGAACTTAGTTAACATTTCATCACCTCCTCTCCTTTTAAGAATTTCTCAGTTTTTTCAAAAAACTGATCCCATAAGTGGACATAAGTATGCCCCCATGGCAACAAAGTGAAATTCTGCCAGAACATACCGAGTAGAAGTGCTATGGCAACCAATTTTTTATCCATGATCTCACCAAAAACGGTGCTTGCAAGCAACACCAATAACAATATCCAATAGGATTTTATTTTTCGTTTTCTTTTTGTCGATTCGTCTGTAATAGGATTGATCGGATTGTCCACGGGAACGTAATAGTGGATAAGATATAGTGACATTATGGCAAGACCTATAATGTAGCCCGATAAGTAGTTGGCGGGAATGTATCTGGATACGTAACCCAATACAACAAAGGAAACCAGGCTGGTAATAGTACACCTGTAGTAGGCTTGACAGTGAGGTCCACCCGAATATCTCCTATATAGCGCTGCTGTGGTGATAATTGCTAAGACTTCTTTGCCGATTCCTAGCAGCAGCGCCACGACCATAATAATAATCGCTTGTAATAATCCTCCCAGGGCTATTTCCAGCCCATATCGTATTTCATCTTCGAGAACGGAATGACTAGCGTTTTCAGCCAGTAAATGAGCCAGTTTTTTGGCTAGCGAATTCATTCAAGTCCCCCTTTATCGCATTTGCAGGGAATAATGCTGAAATTTCCACCATATGGTCATCAATATTCTCTATTTTAATGCTCCCCCCGTATTTTTGGGCCAAAGTATTACAAATATGCAGTCCCAATCCAGAATGTTCTTTTGCTTTCTTAGTACTAAAACCTTTTTTCATTATATTTTGTTTTGTTTGATCACTGATATATCCATAATTGGAAACTTTAATAACATAGTTGTCATCATCTGCCCCAATATATACGTTGACTATCTTCTGCTCATTTTCCAGTGGCATTACAGCATCAAAGGCATTATTAATTAAATTACCTATAATATTATTAAGTTCATATGGCGATACCTTTAAATTGTCTATCTGCTGGTCCACAGCAACCTTAAATTCAATATCATTAGTCCTGGCAATACCTGACTTAATATAGAATAATGCAGTTAATCCAGGTGTCCCTGTTACGATAAACTTATTGGAGAGAATGTTTCCACCCAACAACTCACTCAGGTATTTCTGCACTTCCTCGGTATAACCCAATTGGTTAAAACCATAAATGGTCTGCAGGTGGTTAATAATATCGTGCCTTTCGCTTCGTACAGCTGTGTATAATTCGTCGAGTGTATTAATATATATCGCCTGAGCGTGATACTGACTTTCTTTTTGTGTCAATTCGACCAACTGCCTAATTAGTAACCCCATCGCTAGCACGCCTATGACTAGAATAAATGTGGAGATTATCCCCATCATTGGTAGGGGCAAAGCTTTAGACACAGCAAATGCCTTGTTGATAACAGACGCGCTAAAAGCAATTTGCACAAATATGACTACTAGCAATACAAGCACTAAAATCGTTATCGTTTTTATTCGTTTGCTTTCAAATGTAGCAATAGGCTCCTGCTCTATTGGTTTAAGATCAAACAAGTGAAATTCAAACCGAATACACAAATAAATTATGATTAATGTCATAATAATTTGAGGCAGCGGAACAATTAGTAATATTAGGGGGTTAGTGCTTTTTATAATAGTTGGACCAAACAGGTTTATAATTATAATTGAAAAAATTACTTCCCCCAATGCCATTACTATTAATCCAAAGACAGTGGCCATAATCGATTTAACCGGCCCTAGACAAAAAACAAACATCACCATTACTGCCAGTAGCAGTATTTGAATTAGAAAACTACTATCGTCTGGTAATTTAATAATAGATCTTAATAAAACACCCAAAATTGCATAGACCAGCGCCACTATGCATATCTTTTTTATCTGAGGTCTTACATTTACCAGCAGCAGGCCCAACCATGGCATAAGGAAACCAGCAATATAGTTTTGCAAAAAAGTTATACCGATCAGTGTTGATTCCACTAGTAATTCCCCACTCTTTCCTAATATGTCTAATATTCTCCATTTTTTCAGGCATTCCTTTTTTTCATCCCCTTTTCTTAACCACTTATATTCATATTCTCAACCCCACTTTCCGCTTAAAAGGTTACTCCTCCTCATGGACAAAAAATAACAGGGCCTATCAAGCCCCGTATCACTTGCTTTATATGGTGGGCGCGGAGGGTTTCGAACCCACGACTTCTACCGTGTGAAGGTAGCACTCTCCCGCTGAGTTACGCGCCCACATTTCTTCGCGCATCCCTAATAAAATCCTTAATATATTTTACTATAAGCGGTTTCCGTTTTCCAGCTAAAATAGCCGGTTGCTGACAATGGTCTGGCTTCTTTTGGGCCCCACTGCCACAATTGAGTGCTTTACGCCGCTTAGCTCTTCTATTTTGGCAATATAGGCCTGGGCTTCAAGAGGCAAATCCCAGTATTCAGTAATTTGGCTGATATCCTGGTTCCACCCCGGCATTTCAATATACTCCGGCACGCAACCCTGGAGTACATGAATATTATCAGGGAACTCATATAGAAGTTCCCCCTGATAGCGATAAGCAACACATATCTTTAGCGTAGAGAAGCTATCCAGCACATCCAGCTTGGTAATTGCTAAATCCGTCAATCCATTTATACGGGCGGCATAGCGTAAAATAACCGCATCCAGCCAGCCACATCTCCTCGGCCTACCTGTGGTGGTTCCAAATTCGGCTCCCCGTTCCCGGAGAAGTTCTCCGGTAGCATCCTTCAACTCGGTGGGAAACGGCCCTTCCCCAACCCGAGTAGTGTAAGCCTTGGCAACTCCAATTACCTTTCCAATCTCCGTTGGCCCAATTCCCGAGCCTATACAGGCTCCTCCTGCCGTGGGATAAGACGAAGTAACATATGGATAAGTACCATGGTCAATATCCAATAAGGTACCCTGGGCGCCTTCAAAAAGAACCTTCTTGCCTGCCCGGAGGCTTGTATGAACCAAACATGCTGTATCGGCAATATATTTTTTTAGTATCCCAATTTGAGCCATCAACTGTTCCATCATCTCTTCAGCATCAAATCCGGGTTCGTTATAAAAATCTTGTAAAAGCCGATTCTTTCGCTCTACCTCTGCCGTAAAATTTTCCCGGAAGGATTCCTCTTGTAAAAGATCGCAAATCCTAAACCCGGTTCGACTGATTTTATCAGCGTAAGTAGGTCCAATTCCCCTCTTAGTGGTACCTATTTTCTTAATACAATCTTCAATTTCATCGATTTTCTTGTGATAAGGCATAACTACCGAGGCCCGACTACTAATCCGCAAGTTGCTGGTATCAATCCCCCGCCGGTGCAAGCCTTCAATCTCGTCTATAACCTTACCCAAATCTACAACAACGCCGTTACCTATCACACATAACTTCTCCGGATGTAATATACCCGACGGAATTAAATGCAACATGAACTTCTCATTGGCTAACTCGACCGTATGCCCGGCATTACTTCCACCCTGGTATCTAACCACACAGTCCGCTTCTTCAGCTAAAAAATCTGTAATTTTACCCTTTCCTTCATCGCCCCACTGCGCCCCTACTAATACTACGGCTGGCATAGATCCACCCCCTGGTTTTATGTATGAAATCACGTATATTAACGCAACCATGTAAAGTCGGTTTATTTCCAACCTATTAATAGTAGCAGAAGGGTAATATAGTGTCAATAATCGAGGCGCGAGCAAACATGCAGAGAGTAAGTGTTTATACTGGAATGACTTCATCAAGCCTGCCGGCAGATTTGCACACCTGCGAATCAGGGGTGAAAACATGTTGATAGGCTTCCTGTATGTATTTTATCGGAATTATCTCTATTCCTTTGATTCCTACCGGTATATCAGGTATATTTTCCACCGGGATAAGAATCTTCTTAATGCCAGATTGCTTGGCCCCAAATATTTTCTGGTAAATACCTCCCACCGGCTTTACCCTTCCTTGAATGGAGATTTCCCCACTTACAGCTACATCCTGGTACACCGGCCAATTTAGAACTGCACTACTTATAGCCAGGTAAATAGCTGCACCCGCTGATGGCCCGTCAACTTTCCCGCCACCGATAATATTGATATGAATATCATAGTTATTTAGGTTTTCGCCTCTTTCCTTACGAAAAACTGAGGCCGCATTAATTACTGAATCTTTGGCCATACTGCCTGCGGTATCGTTGAAGCGAATCGTCCCTGCTCCAGATTCAGCAGCAAAGGCAATCGCCTCTAGCTCGATCAGGCTGCCCAGGTGCCCAGATACTCCTACGCCAAATATTTTACCTACCTCAGCTTCATCAGAACCTTTGCTCAAAATATAAGGCGAAATCCGACTGTTTTGAATGGCTTCATAAACATGCTTGGCCTCAACCTGTAGTCGCCCCAAGCTATGCTTTCCTTCATTGCTGGCCAAAGCATAAGCATCAACCAATATCTTGTTGGCGCTGCGCCCATCATGGCTGTAATCACTTATAATATCACCCAGCTCTGGTGCAATATCTATGCCCAGTTTGTATGCAGAATTAGTCACGATCTGCTTAATGTGCTCCGGAGTAAGGGGTTCGAAAAATATTTCCATGCACCGGGAGCGAAAGGCAGGACTTATGTCTTCCTGAGTCTTGGTGGTCGCCCCGATCAGCAGAAAATCAGCTGGAACCCCATCGGTAAATATTTTTTTTATATACTGCGGCACCCTCTCGTCATGAGGGTCATAATAGGAAGATTCAAAAAAGACCCGCTTATCTTCCAATACCTTTAATAATTTATTCTGCAAGTAGTTATCCATCTCGCCAATTTCATCAATAAATAAAATGCCACCGTGGGCGTCTGACACCAACCCTAATTTGGGCTCCGGGATGCCCTCTTCGGCCAATTCCCGCCTGGCTCCCTGATAAATAGGGTCATGTACCGAACCCAGCAGAGGGTTGGTTGATTCCCGAGGATCCCATCTCAAGGTGGTTCCATCCACCTCTACGAACGGCGCTTCCTCCTGGAAAACGCTGTCCTTTCTGCCTCTTACCATTTCCATGGCTAGACGGGCACAGGTTGTCTTCCCTACGCCGGGTGGACCGTAAAGTAATATGTGTTGGGGAAACGGGGTATTCAGTTTGGAAATCAGTGCTCTAAGAGCTTTTTCCTGGCCTATGATCTCCTCTACTTTTCCCGGCCTCAAACGATCAAAGGCAGAACCATTTAGGCCACTGCGTTCCATCTTTTCCAGCAACCCCAGCTTCTTGAGCGTTTGCGCATTCTCATGATTATTACTTTGCTCCTTGACAATCTGAGTTTTTATATCCCGCAAATAGTCGTTGTATTTTTCCTCCATTTTCTCTTGAACCCGTTTTTGCAATTTATCTTCCACTGCTCGCCGGGCATATTTGTCTGCCACCATATCTTCCAAATGATCTAATATGTCCCCTATTTCCTCAGTGGCCGCCAGTTCATTGAGAGTCGGATCAGCCTCTAGCATCTTCTGCAGGGCCAGTACCCGGTCTTGGGCCTGCTCCGAACTAATTAAATCCACCGCATCCAGTTTGCTGGCTCGTAGAATAAAACCCTGAGTTCCGTAGAGTATATCGAGGTGTTTAAAAAGGTCGGTAATTCTTTGGTCAATCTCCAATTCCTTATTCTGCTGCGATTCTTGCTGATTCATTTGTTTTATCAAGTACAACATGGTTCTCTTTCCTCCCGGATTATTCAGGTGCTACAATTAATTTGACATCGGCTTGAACTGAAGGATATATCTTCAACTTGATGTTGTATTGGCCCAAGTGTTTAATCGGTTCACCTACATCGATCTTCTTTTTATCTATTGATATCTTAAATTCCTTTTGTAAAATATCGGCAATCTCTTTAACCGTAACGGCCCCAAAGAGTTTATCTCCCGCTCCAGCTTTAACTTTAATCTCGATCTTTTTCCCGTGCAGCTTCACTTTCAGCTCTTCAGCCTTCTCTTTTTCGCTGCTTTTCTTCTTCTCATCTTTTACGCTTTTTTCCTGGACTTCCTTTAATTTTGTTTTAGTGGCTTCCTCTGCAAGCCCTTGGGGGATAAGAAAGTTTCGCGCATAGCCATCCGATACTTCCAAAACCTGGCCCTTAAGCCCTAACTTTTTAACTTCCTGGGTCAGAATCACCTTCATCTTGTTTCCTCCTTTTTGCTGCGCAGTTTTCTATAGTCCAATAATGAATCAAATAGCCCTAAAAGACCAATGAAAATTATGGCGGGCAAGGTGAACGCTAAGCTAACAATGATAAATATGGTTAGAATCCATTTTTTGCTTCCCGGGTTCATATTTACCCAACGATAGGCTAGTCCGGAAAACCCAAAATACACTGTTACCGTTGCCAAAATTACCAAGAGGTTGGACCCCACATAATATAGAGCTGTCATTTCATCTCTGCCCCATAACCATAAGGACAATGCGATTATTATCCCCCAGGCAAATTGCCATGGCATAATATCCTCACTAAAGGGCCTCTTCATAAGGATGGGCAGGCTCCTTTTCCGGCTAATGTAGGTACTTATGTTCAAAATAATTAATACTGTTAGCATGACCTGTAGATAATAAAAAGCCGGCAGGTGCATAACCAACCCTCGAGCCACCAGTGCAATGCTATTTTTCATTTCTTCCTGGCTGATCCCTTGCTCCTCATAAAGCTTTAAAAAGCTGGAATCATCTCCGGAAATAACCAGGCTTTCCTGCATGTATTTTTCTACTTCCGTTTGCATGCTGTTTATTTGTACCTGGTCGACATTATAATAGGCTAGTGCGATAAACAGGCTAACCGCAAGCACTGCGGATACCAATCCCCACTTCTGGAGTTCATAATATCCCTTCTGACGACCTAACAGATAACCCATTAAAAATGAAGGCATTCCGTAAAAGCCTAGTGCAAAAAATAAACCGTTATTTCCAGTAAGGCCATACAAAAGCAAAAGGTTGAGGCCAAATACCAATGCTAATTTCTTCCCATTAAGAAAGTGCCCGCCTATAACTAGAGATACTCCCCAAACTATGGCGGCTATAAAAGTTAAATATGGCGAACGGCCCATAACCAAACAAGCCCCCGACGATATGCATACTAGATATACTACTCCCGGCAAGTTATCACCTCGTTTTATTCTCTAGGTACTGAAGACACCTCCTCCTATCCTTTTCTGCACAGAAGTCGGTTTTTCCTGCCTGACTATACGACAACCCCGATGATAAAATATTTCAACAAAAAAATAAGCCCTCTACCGAAGCGAGGGCTTATTTGTCTCTGTTATTCTGATGTATAAGGTAGTAATGCCATGATCCTAGCTCTTTTTATCGCCACTGTCAACTGCCGTTGGTGCAATGCACAGTTGCCGGTGATCCTGCGAGGAAGTATCTTGCCCCGCTCGGTGACATAGCGGCGTAACTTAACTAATTCCTTATAATCTATCCCCTCAACTTTGTCAGCACAGAAATTGCACTGACGCCTCTTCTTGCGTTTGTCCCGCTTCATCAAGGTAGTCGTCCTCCTTATCTAGAAAGGTATTTCATCCTCTTCATTTTTATCAACCATATCAATATCTTCCAACCTTACTTCACGTCCCAAGTCTTCCCACTGGTCATCTTTGCGGGCACTAGCCTGTTGACCGGAGCCGGAAGCAGAACCTGTCCCGGCCTTATCCAAAAACCTTACGTCGTCAGCAACTACTTCAGCAACCTTTCGCTTCTGCCCCTCCTTGGTTTCATAGGTACGTACCTGTAACCGGCCTTCTACGGCGGCCAGTCTCCCTTTGCTCCCATAATTGGCACAAAACTCTGCTGATTGCCTCCATACCACAACATCAATAAAATCCGTCTGTTCTTTATTAAATTTGCGATTTATAGCCAGAGTAAACGTAGTTACCGCTGTCCCGCTAGGCGTATATTTCAGCTCCGGATCGCGTGTCATGCGACCGATAAGAATAACCCGGTTTAACATTTTTCGCTCCCCCCCAGTTGGCAGATACTATTTTTCGTCTTTTCGTATAATAATGTGGCGTAATAGACTATCGGATATCTTTATAACCCTGTCCAATTCCTGAACAGTTTCTGGCATACCTTTAAAATGCCATAAAGAATAGATACCCTCTGAATAGTCTTCTATCTTATACGCCATGCGTTTTTTGCCCCAGCCTATAACCTCGTCGACAAACTCGCCTCCAAAATCATCAATAATCTTGTGTAACTTTTCCTTGATTTCAGCGATTCCTTCTTCGGGCACATCTGGTTTGATGATAAACATCATCTCATAAACACGCATTTTCACACCTCCTCCCTCTGGACTAAACTCGTTTACACGAGTAATGGCCCCGAACCATTCGTCCGGGGCAGGGACTTGTCATTTATTATAGCAGTATTTTTCTCACGATGCAACTAGCGGACGTATTCTTCCTTGTTTATTTCTTGCAACATTAGTAGTAAGCGCGAGCGAACACCAGTGGTACCCGCAGGGTGATAGTCCTTATTACAGTATACCCTTAATCAAAAGACTTTTTAATTCTGATACAGGTTTTTCAATAATATAGGTATCATTAAATAATGCTTTGAGTACTGCCACTTGTTGCTGTTGTTCATTTATCTTCAGCCCGATGATGCAGAAACGCTCGTCCTTCCGGGAATTTTTCACCGTAACCAAATCCCCGGTACAGAATTGCTTCTCGGATACTATTTTAAGCACCTTTTCCACTCTCCTCGGCCGTATTCTAATTAACCTGCTACAGTATATGCACCAGGCCCTCAAATTGTCACTTCTCCACAACCCGAACCATTTTTTTCTCAAATTCGCTGCGGGGAAGCATTACCAATCTCCCGCAACCAAGGCATTTAATTTTAATATCCATCCCCATTCTCACCACTTCCCAGTTATGGCTGCCACAGGGATGCTGCTTTTTCATCCTTACTATATCCCCCAGTTCAAAGACTTTTCTCTCCATGCTTCCCTCCCCATTGCTAGTGCCTATCGCCAGCAAAATCCGTTCTAGTTTTCTATTAGGGACTTTCAAGAAATAAACTAGTCATTTACTCCGGTCTTTTTAGCGCTATACTTCGTTATCAAAACGCGCTAATACCTCCAGTATTACCACGTTTTGACGCCTTGTTTAACGCGAAAAATCCTCGGCGTATTCTGCCTTGTTTATTCCTTGACAGTCCCTTACCGTTTGATTTTAATGGGCTTAAACCCTGCTTGGAGCACCGACCCAATTCGGTAACAAACGCAACCCCGGTCTTTCATGGCATCTTGTAAAGCAAGTTCTTTACTCTTGTCAACGGCAATAAGTAGACCGCCTGCCGTTTCAGGCGAAAACAGCAGATCTCGCAGCGTAGGATCAATTTCCTCTCGGTATTCCACTTTATCGGCCAAGTATTCTCGGTTCGTATAAGCGCCCCCAGGTATCAAACCCAGGCTGGCATATTCTAGCACTCCCTGCATGAAATTTAGCTCTTGGCAGTTCAGTTCCACCTCTACATCGCTGGCCACTGCCAGTTCAAAAAGGTGTCCCACTAACCCGAATCCAGTCACGTCAGTAGCTGCGTTTACACCCACTTCTTGCATTACTCTACAGCCGTCTTTGTTTAACATACTCATCCAATGGATGGCTTCATCAATCGCTGGCTGGGATGCCATTTCCCCTTTTATAGCGGTAGCAATGATGCCGCTTCCCAACGGTTTGCTTAAAAACAGGATATCTCCGGGGCGAGCGGTGCTATTGCTAATTACTTTTGTTGGGTGTACCCGACCGCAGACTGAAAGCCCGTATTTGGGCTCATTATCGTCTACCGTATGCCCACCAACCAACAAGGCCCCTGCCTCTTTAACCTTACTAAGCCCACCCTCCAGTATCTGTCTTAACATAGCCATATCCCCACACTGGGGGTAGCATACCAGGTTCATCGCCAGTAAAGGCTCTCCACCCATAGCATAGATATCATTGAGCGCATTGGTGGCCGCTATCTGTCCGAAAATAAAAGGGTCATCCACCATAGGTGTAAAAAAATCTAAAGTCTGGATAAGAGCCAAGTCATCATTTACACGATACACCCCGGCATCATCCCGGCTGTCAATTCCCACCAAGAGATTAGGGTCCTGCGGCCATTCAAATCCTTTTAAAACTTCTTCTAAGGTCCCCGGACCTATCTTTGCCGCTCAGCCAGCCGCCCGAACCATCTCGGTAAGTCTCATTTGCTTTTCCATCCTGTATCACCTCTCCCCCAGCAGAGTCGTCTACTGCGTCTATCATTTATTTATGTGTAAGAACTATTAAAACTTCTGCATAAAAGCCTTGTAACCCAGGTATGCCATATAAACATCCAGCTTGCTGGCCACCTCAAAGGGGGAGTGCATCCCCAGCAAAGCCACCCCGCAGTCCACTACTTCCATTCCGTAATGCGCTATATACTGGGCGACTGTGCCGCCACCGCCGATATCTACCTTTCCTAGTTCACCTACCTGCCATACTACCCCAGCCTCGTCAAAGAGGCTGCGGATCCTGGCGATAAATTCTGGGTTGGCATCATTGGAGCCGGATTTTCCCCGGGAGCCAGTATATTTGGTTACAACTACTCCATGGGTTAGAAAACTACAATTCATTTTCTCGAATACTTCCGGATAATTTGGATCAACGGCTGCGTTTACATCAGCTGAGAGGGCACTGGAAAGAGCCAATGCCTGGCGTAGACTGTAATAGTTATCATTGCCGGCCTTATGCATGATTTCGGCTACAATATTTTCGATCAGAAGAGACTGCAACCCGGTATTCCCGGTACTGCCGATTTCCTCCTTATCAACGAAGAGACAAATGGCGGTGCGAATCGGCTGCTCCACTTCCAAAGCTGCCATTAAAGAGCTGTAGGCAGATACCCGATCGTCCTGGCCATATGCGCCCACCATACTTCTATCCAGCCCTACCTCCCGAGCTGCATAGGCGGGAACCAATTCTAGTTCAGCACTGGTCAAATCATCCTCTTCTATATCATATTGCTCCTGTAGTAACTTCATAATGTGCGTTTTGATAGGGTCATTTTCGCAGTCCACTAGAGGACGGCTGCCTACCAAGGCGTTCAGGCTTTCCGCATTTATCGCTTCAGACATTTTCTTTTCCATCTGATCTTTGGCCAGATGGGGCAAGAGGTCGGAAATGGTGAAGACCGGGTCATTCGCGTTCTCCCCAATGACTACCTTGATTACCCGACCATCTTTTTTTACCACTACCCCGTGCAGTGCTAGAGGCATGGCCAGCCACTGGTATTTCTTAATCCCGCCATAATAGTGGGTCTTCAACAAAGCCATTCCATCAGCTTCATATGCAGGCCGAGCTTTTAAATCCAAGCGCGGAGAGTCTATGTGCGAGGCAATTAGGTTGAACCCTCCTTCCAAGGGCTGACTACCTATGATTGCCAGAGCCGCTACCTTACCTTTGCTAGTAATAAGGATTTTGTCCCCAGCTTTTATGGAATCCATTTTCTCAATAGCCTTAAAACCTTTTTCCCCAGCTAAGGTGCATATTTGTTCCGTTACCTCCCGCTCAGTCTTAAATTGAGTGAGGAAATCGATATATCCATTATTAAAATTATAGGCAGCCTGTATTTTTTCCTCGTTAAGCCCGGGCCAACAACTCCGGTCCTTCTTTTTGGCTTTTTCTTGCATTGCTAATATCCCCTTTCCTATTATATCTATTAATTTCCCAAAGCCCCGGCTTATCTATGCACCCCCAGCTATCATTCCCTGAAGAAAGGCAAAGACCTTAAGGAGGTAGGGTACTAAAGCGGAACCTTGAATGTAACCCGTAGCCTGGGAAATGCCGTTTATTCCAATTTTGGCACCCAGCCCCAGAGGGGAGTTAAACACCCCCAGCAGCACTGCAATTATGATAATATTTTGAGTTATTATTGTTCCTGCACCTGCAAGCTGATTCATCCCTCCCAGTATACCCCAAAGAAACATTTTTTCTAAAATCATACAGAAAAATTTTATTAGGTAGCTACTTATCATATATAGTAACAAAAAACACAAGGCTACCACCAGCAGGTAGGCTAATTCCGTAAATTGACGGTGGATATAAGCCAGCCCTTCATTTAACCCCGGCAGAGAGGATAGCGGAATAGGTTGGTTCGAACTCCAAGCTGAAATCGGCATACGCTTTTCCAACGCTGCAGCTAGCGAGCTGACCACCCCAAAATGCTCCTGCAGGTAAGCAGCAGCATCATCCCGATACAGGAAAGCGATTCCCACTCCTACCAGGGTGCTGATAATGCCACCCACCGAAGCGACAAAACCTCTTTTATAGCCAATAAGCCCGCTAATCAGCAAAATAGCTATGATTATGTAGTCCAATGAGTTAAATCCCATGCTATCACCCTACCTATTTTCAACTATCCCCTTAATTTACCCCAATTTTATCGTAGTGTATATCACGGGGACTCTCTCCCTTTGCAACCAAGATAGCTATTCCCAAGGTGTCCCTCACCTTATCTCACCCAATGCCCAATCCAAATTATTAATAATTTATGCAATTTAGATACTGAATGACAGTTTTTCCCTCTTATCACGTACGTTTATTGTACACTTAATATTATAAGGAGCGTGATAGATTTGCACACTTGGCGACAGAAATTTCTAACCTGGCTACTTGTTTCCCTGATGCTGTCCACCTTGCTGCCAGGGGTAGCCCTAGCCTCTACCTCGGTAGCCATACCCCTGGAACAGGCCATCCAATCGGTAAAACAAAACTTTATTGTCCCCCCCGAGTATACTACTTTTAACTCGGGATTTAATGAATCCGAAAATCGGCGCGCCTGGTCTCTGAATTGGAGTAATCCCGCTGATAACGGGGGCAACTTTGGTGCCCAGGTGGATGCTGGGACTGGTGAAGTCATCTCCATGCACTGTTGGAAACCTGAGACTCTTCCTCAGAATCGGATACCCTCAATCTCACTGCCCCAAGCACAAGAGATTGGTACCCTGCTTTTGCAAAGGCTGGTTCCGAACCGAGTCTCCTCACTGACCCTGATTCCTGACAGCCAACTTATTTCTCTGACCAGTTACGGTCGCTCCAACTATTCAGTGCGCTGGCAACGGCTGGTCAACAATATTCCCGTTCTTGGCGAAGGAGCCAACGTGGAGATCAGTGCGGATACTGGCCAGGTGCTGGGTTATAATCTTAACTGGTCTAATATGGATATGCCTGCGGCGGCGGGAGTCATTTCCCCGGACCTAGCTCGTCAATCCTTCCTCCAAGAGGGCATAATACAACTGCAGTATGTGCTGGCTAATAACATAAAGCCGCTGGTCACCCGGCAAAAGCTATCTCCGCTTCTGATATATAGAATTGATCATCCTTCCAACGGAGTAATCGATGCCCTCACTGGAAAACCTATTGTCCCCGAAAACAACGAATGGTTCGGCGGTGGCGGTGGTGGCGATACGATGAAAATGATGAGCAAAGCCAATGACCAATCCGAAGTAGCCAACCTTCCGTTAACCCCCCAGGAAAACGAGGAAATTGCTCAAACCTCTGGGCTAATTAGCCAAGAGGCAGCTGCCAATGCGATTAAGAAATGGGTAGATATTCCTGATAATCTGAAGTTACAATCGGCAAACCTGGAACAGGATTGGCGTGATCCGAGTCTGCGTATGTGGAATTTGAGCTGGTCCGCAGCCCCGCCAGCATCCATACTGCTCTCTTCAACCGCATCAACCCTGCCTTTGAGTCTATATGGAAGAGTAAATGCTCAAACTGGCGAGTTGCTGGGCTTTAACCTGGAATTACCTCAACCTAGCGATTCAACAACCACCATGAGTCAAGAAACTGCTCAGACTTTAGCCAATGATTTTCTGAAACAGGTGCAAACCCAACGTTTTCCCCAGTTGAAACTGGACGAAATAAGCTCGGCCCGGGAAAATTCATTCAAAATGGTTCCAGGGGCCAACCCGACCACCTGGAACTTTAATTACCTGCGCATAGTAAATGGGATAAGTTTCCCCGGCAATGGAGCTGATATCCGAGTAGACCGCGCTAACCATAAAATAGTTGCTTATAACCTGAACTGGGTTGATAGCGATTTTCCCTCCGCTCAAAATGTTCTAGGACTGGATAAGGCTAACGAATTGTACCTGCAAACAGCACCCCTTACCCTCTGTTACTCCACCTATTACAAATCTAACCGGAGACTACCGGAAATGCGTTTAATTTACCAACCCCAGACACCACCTAGCCAACCCCACTCCAGTATGATAGATGCCCGCAACGGAGAAAAGCTAAATGAGCAGGGGCAACCCATTGCTCAGAATTTAGGTATCCATGTATTCAACGATATCGCCGGAAACTTTGCAGAAAAGGAAATCTCCCTGCTCGGTCAGGCCGGACTCATGGGCGAATATCAGGATGCCTTTCATCCCAGCGAAAATATTAAGCTGGTTGCCCTGCTTCGAGTTATGCTGGATACTGCTAGCGGTATTGACAACACCCGGAATCTTTCTGACCAGGATGTCATAAAACGCTCTCTGGTTTTAGGCTGGATTAAGGAAGATCTTCCGCCAGACTCGGTGGTAAGCCGGGGACTCTTGTCCCAGCTTATGGTGCGTTCCCTGGCTCTGGAATACTTGGCCCAGCTACCTGAAATCTATCAGCTTCCCTATGAGGATAGTTCCTCTATCGGCACTGACCTGAAGGGGTATGCCGCCCTAACTTGGGGGTTGGGCATTATCAGGGGTGACGGGATAAACTTTGATACTCAGCATACCATAAGTCGAGCTGAAGCAGCTTTCGCCATAGTGAAAACTCTGGGGACGAAAACTCGGCCTTAAAAATTTTATAGTTTATGTCTTTTCAAAAAATCAGCCCGCTCTTGTCCCGACATTTTATTTCTTCGTCGGGCCAGAGACGGGCTTTACTTTTTTCTGCTTTTCCGCTTCCCTTTTATCAATTTCCTACGTTTTGGCCTTACATCCTTCTGCATATACAATGAATCTCGGAAGCCAGCAGACAGAAGTCGGCTTCCAGTAAAGAGGAAGGAGGTGAACAATATGGCTATAAATTCAACCACCATCGCGACCGATCTGGTTCTAGTGATGGACAATGGCGTGGGTGCTTCCGGCCAAGCTCTAACCAAAGCCCGTAAGTACGGAGATGTTAAAATTGCTGCGGTCAACGATGACATCTATGCCGTGGCCCAGAGCATTTCCGGCTTGCAAGACAAGAGCCTGGTTGCCGTGCAACGCAAGGACACTGTAGAAATCGAAAACGTTTAACTAGAACCTCGGCGAATAGCCATGCACAGTATTTTTAAGGAAAGGAGGTGTTAACATGGCAGCACAGAGAGTCCTGGAAATGGATTTTTCCACCGAACTCGGCAAAACTCAGCGTATGCGAGTCTATGAAGCCCGTGCAGATCTCACCGGCGCAGAAGTAAACACCGCGATGAATAATATCGTCAGCAAAAACATTTTCTCCGGCACCAGTGGGCAACTAACCGGCAAAGTCGGCGCCAGAATCGTAAGCACCGACAGCAGTGATCTGAACTTGGTATAATCCCGATTCCACCCGGCGGATAGAATATCGTATCCGCCGGGGATTATTTACGTAAGGAGGGAAGACATGAATGAACTATTAACAATAATCGGCAATGTAGGGTTCCCCATCGCCATATCCGCCTATCTCTTAATTAGGTTAGAGGGTAAGTTGGTTGACCTGACGGCTGTTATCGGCGAGCTACGCGAAGCCATCCTGGTTCTACCTGCTGCCCCAGCTTGGAATTCGTCCCTGGCCTACAATCTTTCCTCAACCTCACCAAAAGAAGTGGTGAGCCCTTCTCAGATATATCCGCCGACATAGTTTAATCCTTAATTCCTAAGCCCTGACATATAAGTGTTCGGGGCTATTTTTTTGCCAATTAATTACAAAATATTTTTTTGTAACAGATGTAAGTCTAAGCAATATATGGTAATATGGAAACAAGGCTTATTTATACTTCTGGTAGGGTCACACCGCAATTAGTCGCAATTATGGGTTTCGGCAATAAAATGACTTTAACTCTAATATTTGTTGTAACAACAACGGCAAGCCTACTTAAACTCTACCGCACGGTGCATGAAACCACATAAATCGAACAACTGGATTTTGAACTTTTCATTTTAATAGGAAAGCGGGGTATTTCATGAAGGTACAAGACAGAATGACTCCCAATCCTTACACGACATCACCGGACACTAGCGTCGGTGATACTTGGCGGCTTATGAACGAGCATAAGCTTAGCCGCCTTCCAGTTCTGGATCGGGGTAAACTGGTTGGCATCCTAACCAGAACTGATTTCGGCTCCCGTCCCGATCTAAACTTTAGAGGTACATCTATAGCCACACGCTACTTCTCCAACGAACAGGAACAATTGTTAAACAAGGTAAAAGTTCGGGACATCCTACCCGACGATCAATCTCTAATAACGATCAGCCCGGATGCGTATGTAGAACAAGCAGCCAAACTACTGCGCGATAACAAAATAGGCGGCCTGCCCGTAGTGGATGACAACGGCAAACTATTAGGCATTATAACCCAGACTGATGTCTTTGATGCTTTTCTTGATCTGCTGGCCATCAACCGCAAAGGGACACGCATCAACCTCAGAGTAGCAGATACCCCAGAAGCACTGGTTCAGATTGGTCTAATACTCGGCGAATACGCTGTAAAGATAGAAAACCTGGTAACCATGGAACTTGACGGTGATGAAAACCTTATGATCCTGCGAATAAATACTACTGATGCCAAGCCCATCGTCGATGACTTCAAAACAGGTGGCTTCAAAATAGAGTCGGTCATTGTTAGGCAGTAATTGTATTCTTCTTTATATGTATACTTACGGCTATCAATGAACAAAAAAGTGGAGTGCAAAAAAGACCTGAGTAAACGACTAGTTTATTTTTTATAGTCCCTTAAATTGATTTGGGAGGCGACGTATGTTATGGAAGAAGGATTAGAGAAAGAACAAGCCCAAAAATCTATGCTCGACCCCTACAAGATGTGGAAAAAATTATATTTTTCAGCAGAAGAATCTTTAAGCTCCGCCGTACGTAAATCTGTAAACACCGGCGAATTTGCTAACGGTATAGATTTCATCCTTAACAGCTACTTGCAGTATCTGAAAATGCAAAATGAATTTTTGGCGCGCTATATGAAAGATTCTCCCTTTTCCTCCAAGCAAGATGTAGCGCGCGTTGCAGAACTGGTAGTCTCGTTGGAAAACAAACTCGATAGCCTGGAAGGAGAATTTGAAGAAAAACTAACGGATATTGAAGATAGTACCCGTCTTCTTGCCGAGCTATTGGCTAAGCAACAGGAGAATGTGACAGAGGAGACGTTCAGGTCGGTTTTTTCTCCGACCATGGATTCCGTGAACGACATAAGCAATCGAGTGAGTGAACTCGAAAAAATGGTGACAAGGGTAGAGACTAACTTAACGGAGATGAATAAGCGAATGAAAGCTGAAGCGAAAAAGAAGGCAGCCA
>JAQUUV010000086.1 GCA_028693695.1 Syntrophomonas sp. | reverse complement strand
GATTTATCCAGCTACTCTTTCGGAAAAAGCTCTAAGGATCTTCGGGAACGGGTAGAATTTGCCAGAAACATTCAAAAAAAGAGATTTGAGAAGATAGAAGGAATTAATTGTAATGCCCAGATGGGAAATGCCATTATTAAGGAATGTTGCCAGTTGGAAGAGGAAGGACAACGGCTATTGCAGTTAGCGTATGATCGCTTCAAGTATAGCGCCAGAACTTTTCATAAATATTTAAAGGTGGCGAGAACCTTTGCTGACATGGAAGGTGCTAATAAGATAAGAAAAAAAGATGTGGCATCAGCTCTAATGGCTCGGGACCTAGAGAAGGAAAGGGCGGGTATGATGGTTCTTTAGGAGGAAGAAAATGGAGTATTGGATCTGGTTAAGACAAATTTCTGGTATCGGAGCGATCATAGAAAAAAGATTGTTAGAGCGTTTTAAATCTCCTAAAGTAGTTTATGAGGCATGTGAAGAAGAACTGTTGTCTGTTGAAGGAATAGGAATTTTATTAGCAAAAGTTATTCGAGAGCATCGATCTTTAGATCAGGCAGCGACCTCATTGGAAGAGGCTATGAACCATGATATAAAATTGTTAACCTACCATGATCCCTTATACCCTGTTTCAGCTAAAGAATATTCTGAAGCCCCGACACTTTTATATTATAAAGGACAACTTATAAAAAACAGCATAGGAGTGGCTATCGTTGGTTCCCGGAGATGCACAGAATATGGAAAAGAGGTAGCGGCGGAGGCAGCCGGATTTCTAGCCCAAAATAATATTTCTGTGATCAGTGGAATGGCTAAGGGTATTGATGGATATGCCCATACTGGCTGTTTAAAAGCAGGAGGATATACCATCGCATTTTTAGGAAATGGAGTCGATATTTGTTATCCCATGGAACATGAAGAATTAATGGCCGGTATCATAGAAACTGGCGCCGTCATTTCTCAATACCCTCCCAAGACTAAACCACGGCCTGAGTATTTTCCAGAGAGAAATGCTTTAATTAGTAGCTGGAGTCAAAAAGTATTCGTGGTGGAAGCGGCAGAAAGGAGCGGAGCACTGATCACGGCTGGTTTTGCCAAAGTACAGGGAAAGGAAGTCTATGCTTTGCCCCATAAAATCTATAATCCCACCGGAAGGGGAGCAAATCGCCTGATTGCAGAGGGTGCCCATATATATTTACATCCGTCACAATTGTTACCGGAACATAATTCAATTGATGATGATTTAGACAATGAATTAAGAGATACATTAGATGGATTTCCTGCTAAAAATGGAGAAATACAGAGCCTGAATAGGATGAAGCTAACCAACGAGAATCCCTGTAAGACTGATAGAAACCTAACAAATATGGAGAAGAAAATACTTTCCAGCCTCTCTTTTGCTCCTAAAACCATTGAAGAGATAGGCGTAGATACAAAGATAGATCAACTTCAATTAATTGAAGTTCTTTCCATAATGGAGCTGGAAGCTTTGATTCAAACATACCCCGGGGGAAGATTTGCACCAGTTATTTGTCCCGGGCAGAGGTGTGTATAGTTAAAGACGATTAATTAAAGAGTCGAAACCATAGCCAGATTATGAGGAGCCATAAGGGGAGGCTGAGGAGTAGACTCAATATAATTCCTCTAGCTGCATTCAGGTCATCGTTCATTTTATTTCCTTCTGCTTTCGGTTTTTCTAAAAGTATTACTTGATTATGGTGAAAATATACGAAATATATATCGGGTTGTGTAAAATATACGCGATTGAATCAACTTTATAAAAAAATATAGGATAAACTACATGGGAAAATTATAGGGGACACCGGGTCTAAACCCTGTTTTTTTGTGTTAAGATGGATGAAAATTACAGGTAAATAGATGGCTTGGTAGGGGAGTACGCCTGTGGCTGGAAAACGCCGGAGGCTCTAGAGGAGACTAAACGCATGAAGATGCCAAGGGGCTTTTTTTCGAGTAAGCTAATTATAAGCCTATTAATTGTTTTGGGAATTTTGGTGTTAGGAAGATTATCCTTGCCCGGGCTGGGTCGTTTTCTGGTGGCGCAGGACCAGCCACAGCCCAGCGATATAATTGTTGTCCTGATGGGCAGCGGGCCGGATCGGATGCTGGGAGCGGTGGATCTCTACCAGGCGGGGTATGCGGATAAAATCGTGATGGTGAGGAATAATGTTGGGGGCTATGACCTGGTGGTGAGTAAAGGGGTGAAGATTCCCCATGACACGGATGTGGCACAGATGGTGGCAGTGCAGTTGGGCGTGCCACAGGATAATGTGCTTATTCTACCCGGAGATGCTCTCAGTACTCAGGATGAAGCAAGACGGGTGAGGGAGTATTTGCGGGATAAGCAGGATATTGATTTAATGATTCTGGTTACGTCTAAATACCATTCGGGTCGGGCGAAGAAGATTTTTGTCCGGGCTATGAGTTCCATGGATCGGGAGATCAGGGTGATATCCTGTCCCAGCCAGTATGACGATTTCAAACTGGAGCGATGGTGGCAGAGTCGGGAGGATCTGAAGCGTGGGGTTCTGGAATACATGAAATTGCTGGAGTTTTATGGGTATGAGCAATTTGAATTATAGGTAATAACTCGGGGTCAGACCCCGAGTTATTTTGTAGTATAGATTAAAAGGAGGCTAAAATTAACTGGCCTCGTTGCTTGACGCCAACTTATCAACCTATTTTGACACAGGGGGTTAGGTGCCAAGCATCTAACATTCTTACTTGAGAGAATAAGAGAACAATTCGACAGGTTGTCGTTCCGTGATGGAACTGGAAGGTGATTCAAACTTATCCCGCGGGAAGATTTGCAAGAATATAATGTAAAAAGAAGGATATTATGTTTTATAGTAGAAATATCTCCATAAGGGGGGATTTTTGTGAACATATTCCGGAACAAGGATGAATGTCTGGAGATGATCATTACTGCTATCAGTAGGAAACGTATCTATCTGTGGTTACAGGATGATGTGAGCAGTGATAATATTATGGCTTTACCGTGGCGTGAACTATGGTGTGAGTCTTCTGATTATAACATTATTAAAAAGATCCACGAGCAACAACTTAATTCGGGCTATTGGCCTGTGGAGAGGCAGGTATTGCCTGTCGTGAGAGATCCGGACGATTCAGTAACCGGATCTTTTTCTTTTGATCGTTTATTACCGGTGTATTTCCTGCATGGGGTGACGGGCGGAGAGTACGATGATGACCTGGCGGGTATTTCGAAACGCCGTAGGAAGAACATACGGGAGCGTATGCTGGAACGAATGGCTGAAATCAGGCAGGGCACATTTGTAGTAGCAGGTGGGGATAATCACGAGCATTTAATGAGCACGTTGAATGATGTCCTGGATGATGCTTTCCTGCCTGACGTGTCTACTGTTGACCTGGTTCTGATAAGTGAGTGTCTTCAAGACATAGATCTAAGTTTATTTAGTGCACGTCAACAGAATATATATCTGTGGCAGGGCTCGGTGGAAGAATTCACGAGCAGGACGCTGGAGATTAGGTCGCGTAGTCCCCGGATGAACTATCAACATCAGATGAAGGTAGGACCAAATTGCATTGGGATTGATGATTTACTGGTGGGAATGAGCAGGAGAATTGATGAGGATTACTATTTAATTGAGCTAACGGATTTGGATAAACCGGCTTCGGTTAGTGTGAAACTACTGACTGATTTCCTTGGTGCTCCTGACCCATGTTGGCCAGGGTTTGCTGCGGGGATTTGCTTTGAACGCCAATACCAACCCCTGCACTCGGCCCGGATCAGGGCTAAGCTGAAGCAGCATGCACTAAAGGAAGAATTGAATAAATTAAGCGATGGATCTCTTCTGGAAGTGGTAGAATCTGCCATGGAGCTTTCGACCCGAGACTTCGGTAAAAATATAACTATTACGGTGCCTGCTGAGCCGGGCTGTGGGATTACTACGATGTTATGTTCTACCGCCTATGAGATAGCCAGGAGCGGCTATCCCGTTTTAATGCTACGACCTGGTACACGGGATATAGATTTTAATGCGTTGACGGCGTTTTTAACTGGCTTAAGCCGACGGTCACGCGACCAGAATGCTGAGCATGATGGTCGGAGTGTGAAAAAGGAAGTGCCGGTATTATTAATATTTGATGCGGAGCATCAAGGGATTACGCTGACCCGGGAGATTGCAGAACGACTACGCAATGATGGCAGGTTGTGTGTTGTTCTCAGGGCTGTGGAACCAATTCCTGAAATTGCCGAAGATGATTGGCGTGCTGGATTGGAGAGAAGTTACTGCCGGGCTCGTGGAATTGAAGTGTGGTGCGACAATCTTCTGGCTAATGTTAGTCCAGGGGAAACAGGTCAACTGTCGCAACATTTTGCAGAATTAATTACAAAGCATAACATTGAATTGGATTTGCCAGATGCTAATGAGTGGCGGGAATATCAGCGTCAGCAAACCATTCGCTTTCCTGGGAGGAGGCAGGAGCAGCAAGTGGCGGAAAGCCTGTTCTGGGTTTGCTTACATTTCTTCCTCATAAAGCAGATTAGAGGTTCGGATCGACTATCCGAGCAGCTTGAGAGTAAAATGAAGGGTTTACGTAGCACAGATCCTAAAATGGCTAGCTATATTTACAGCATTGCAGTGTCAACGGTATTTCGAATTGCCTTACCGACGAAGATTTTGGCGCACGCTTATTCGGTATCAAACTGGGTTGCGCTTAGTGAAGATATCAAACAGGCAGAACGTATTATCCCTTATTTGGCCAGGGATTATGGCAGTGGTGATGAAGAGTATCTGCGCTTCCGCCATACCCAGTTGGCCCGAATGATATTGTATGAGTTTTATAAGGCGCAGGATCGAGAAGGGTTTGCATTATTTAAAGAATCCACTCACATTAAGTACCCGGTGGAATGGTTGAACCATTTGATTAATAAGTTGGAACCGGGTAATGAGGTGCACCGAAATTTTGGTAAAATGGTGGCGACCCAGGTGTTGAAACTGGAGGGTAAGCGCAAAGATCTGTTATATTATGCTGATAGTCTCCTTGATTCTTTTAGCCAATATCCTTTGCATTATCTCCAGCAGAGTCAGACTGTCTTGCAAGCTTATGGGATTACGCTGTCCAAATCGATATCAGGTAATCCAGAACTTGGCCCGGATGAAATCTGTAGACGTTATACCGAGGCGGTGGAAAAGGTCAATGCTGCTCTGAAGTTGGTGGATAGCGACAATGATTCGGAGGAAGACCCTCGCGTTTTGAAGACGACTATGGGAAATATTTACGAGTCCTGGGCTAGACGTGAGTTCGATAATGGCAACTCTCCTAAAGGTGAAGAATTAGCGGAGAAAGCAGCCGTGTACTATATGGATGTTTTTAAAGACTGGCCTGATAATGTCTATGCTAGATACGGGTATTCACTGGTGCTCTATAAGCGTTATATATCACGATTGGCGCTCAATGCTCCGGAAAACATGGATGATCTAGTGGAAGCCTTGGAGTGTCTAGATATGGAACCAAACCTTGATTTTGAAGAGCAATGGGAGAAGCATCGGCTCCGAATACTGGAGCAAATCGATACGTTAGATGCGGAAGACCGGCTGGTTGAATTAATGCAGCAAGGGATGGAAATGGCCTATGTATTACAGGTGCGACGTATTTTAAAGGAACCCGAAAACTGGAATGATGAGCTGATCGATAAGGTGGTTCCGATCCTGGAGGAAGCGGGAGGATGTTCTCAACCATCTAAGAATCCTAATTCGCGACTTAGCTTATTATATCGAGTAGTGTCATATCACAGCCAACGCAGATGGGATTTTGCTTATCGCTATCGTCTGTTAACTGAGATGCAAAGGAATGCTTATTATTTTACCAACCAATTTTTATATGAATATGCGGTACTCTGTTATCAACTGGACCGACAGGAGGAAGGGGAGCGGCTTTTCTCAGTAATGCGTCGGGGGCAACGTTATCTGCAGTTGAATCTGGAAAAGTATGAATACTGGAGAGAAATACCAGAAAAACAGGGGGAATTACCGGTTCGTGTTTGCACTATGAGAATGGAGTCTGCGGATTCGGCTTTTAATGGATGGGCACGGGTAGTGGGGATTAAGCGAATGGTTCCCTTTAATCCCTCTCATCCTTGGCGGGGTAAACCGGTGAAAAAGACGCCCGTCCCCTGTATAGTGCGTTTTCGTCAGTCGGGTCCCCAGGCAGTTCCTCAGGATTTCTTTAAGGAGGGTGGTGCGGATGCCAACTAAGATTGTAGGGCAGTCGGAAGCCATTCGCAAGGCTCTGGAAGAGGCCTATCGTTTAGCTGCAACGGACTATTCAATCATGATTCAGGGGGAAAGCGGTACTGGCAAAGAGTTATTTGCTGAGTATATTCACAAACATAGCTCTCGATCCGCTAGTATGTTTCTCCCGGTTAATATTGCTGCCTATAATAGCAACTTAATTGACAGTGAGCTGTTTGGTCATGAGAAGGGGGCCTTTACTGGTACTAGCGGGCAAAGAATAGGGGTATTTGAACAGGTCGGGGAAGGAACGATATTGCTGGATGAAATCGGGGATTTGTCGCGTAATTTACAGGTGAAACTGCTGAGGGTTCTACAGGCCAAGGAATTTCAACGTGTGGGTGGGAATAAAACACTTCCTATGAAAGCACGGGTACTAGCGGCTACTAATGTGGATCTGGAGAAAAATGTAGCGGAAGGAAGATTTCGAGAAGATTTGTTCTACCGATTTGGAGTTACTCTTAGGGTGCCTCCTTTACGTGAACGCCCAGAGGACATTCCGCTACTCGTAGAACATATTATTCAGCAGGAGGAGCCGAATCTGGGAAGGACCTATCCAAGCTGGTTTGGCGGGGATTGTAGGCAGAAGCTGGGCAAAATAATGGGTGAATCTCCCTATCCGTGGCCTGGCAACATACGAGGCTTACAGAAGGTTTTGAAGGCTTTATTAATAGAATGCGTGTGTTATGCGGGGTTGGAGGAGTTTGAAGAGCGGGTAACGGGGCTGGTGAAACAGAAGTGTAGAAGTGAAGCTAAAGCAGTAGATGGTGAGCTGAGCAGATTAATTTCTAATCTGGTTCGAGACAATATCGCGACGTATCCGCTCAGCAATACTTCTGTGCGTGCAAAAATAAATGCTCTACTAGTGGATGCGATTTCTGATGGATTAGACCTGGCACTGAATGTAGATGAATTTCGACCGCAATCAGGCAAGGAGATCGGTGATATCCTAGGAATTCCTACTCTAAGTTCATCTAATCGGAATTGCTTACCCCGAAATGAAAATGACTACATTGTTAAGGCCCTGAAAAACTTGGGTCATCGTGATGAGCTTCCCGATAAAGTGAATGAGCTTATCGCTATTTGAGACAGCGGGGACGTTTGTTTTATCTCACGAGCTTTTCTAGCGTTGCTGATATAGGGTGAGAAACATTCCTGCTCTTGCGTCATTTATTTACGCAAGGGTAGGAATGTTTCTTATTTTTTTGTCACCCAGTGGTGGAGCGAGGCACCTGCGGGTGGCTTTATTGTCTTTGCTTACCTCTGTGTGAATAAGACAATAAAACATTAAGATGCCAATTTACAGTACACTGTGGCTGTGATAGAAATATTTTCCAAGGTTGGCACGCATATTGCAATTATCAAGTTCAGGCGCGCTAATAATTTATTCGAGGAGGATTTATTTATGATAAAGGTTTTGGTTGCCATTGACCAAGCGAATTTGTATTACCAGTTGAAAGATCTAGGGAAAAAGGCGGATTTCGTTTCTCTGCGGAACATTCTGGTGAATCCGCAGGAGGATCGATTTGAGATTGACACGTATATTTATGCATCTTTGCCGCAGAACAATGCCGATGGGGTCATCCGTTGGCATGATTGGCTACGTAGTCGGGGCTTTGTGGTCGTTTCAAAACGTGCCAAGCTTCTGCCGGACGGGTCTACTAAGTGCAATTTGGACAGCGAATTGATTCTGGATGTGATGGAGATTTGCAACGAAGTGCATCCTGATGTGGTTGTGCTAGTGAGTGGAGGTAGCCGGGGTAGACGGAAATATTGCTTCTGAACTATGCTTTGCTGCTCATCGGGTGCTTGATCTGAGCGAGTGGGCTCAATGCTGTGAAAACCTATAGGAGATAATAACTCGGGGTCAGACCCCGAGTTATTCTACACCAATTAAGGGGAAAGTGAGGGTTAATGCATGGATATGGTGAAGGTGGAGCAGTTGCGTGATGAGGTAATCGGCTTAAGGCCGGTTTATTGTGATATTGGCAATGCTACGGATATTTTGCTGAAGAGC
>JAQUUV010000085.1 GCA_028693695.1 Syntrophomonas sp. | reverse complement strand
GAGGTGACTTTGAATGGATATCCTGACCAAGCTTGATATTCTGGCTGGTGCTGCGAAATACGACGTTTCATGTTCTTCTAGCGGCGTTTCCAGGAAGAACCAGGGCGGAACCGGAAATACCAAATCGTTTGGCATATGTCATGCATGGTCTGCTGATGGACGCTGTATTTCATTATTAAAAATCTTACTAAGTAACGATTGTATCTTTGACTGCCGTTATTGTGTAAGTCGACGTTCCAATAATATTCCCAGGGCCAGTTTTACTTCGCGGGAACTTGCCGATCTGACCATGCAGTTTTACCGGCGTAATTATATTGAGGGCTTGTTTCTAAGTGCTGCAGTGGAGAAATCTCCTGATTACACTATGGAAAAAATCCTCCAGGTCCTGAGATTGTTGCGTGAAGAATATGAGTTCCAGGGCTATATTCATGTAAAGGTAATCCCCGGTGCTGACCCATCTTTGATAAATCAAGCCGGACTTCTTTGTGATCGGATGAGCGTTAATATTGAACAGCCCACCGAACACAGTTTGCGACTTCTAGCACCGCAAAAGTCTCTTCCGATCGTATACGCTTCCATGCAGCAACTCAAGGATCAAATCCTGGTGCATAAGGTGGATCACAGACGTTTTCGCCATACACCCCGTTTTGTTCCCGGTGGTCAATCAACCCAGATGATTGTAGGAGCCAGTCAAGATAGCGATCTGACAATTCTACATGCAACCCAGGCCCTATACCAGAACTTTGGACTAAAACGTGTCTATTTCTCAGCTTATGTGCCTGTCAATCAGGATTCCAATCTACCTGCCCTAGCGACTGTACCGCCACTGCTGCGAGAACATCGCCTTTACCAGTCGGACTGGCTGCTTCGTTTTTACCATTTCAAAGCTGAAGAAATAGTCGATGCGAACCATGCCAATCTAGAAACAGAGATAGATCCCAAGTGTGCTTGGGCACTGAGACATCCGGAGTACTTTCCCCTGGAGATCAATCGCGCTTCTTTTGAGGAACTGCTGCGGATACCGGGTATTGGTCCTAAATCAGCCTGGCGTATCATCAACCAGCGGCGTGTAGCGGCAGTTTCAGCTGACGAATTAAAACAACTGGGCGTTGTTTTCAAACGAGCTCAATACTTCGTGACCTGCAAAGGGATTTATCCAGGAAATAAGCCTTTTGACCCGGTGGTGATCCGTCGCGTTATGCATCCAGAACCCCCATTAAGTCAAATAAGTCTGTTTTAGCAGCGTTTTGGAGAGAGAATCAATGGAATATTTATACGATGGCAGTTTCGACGGACTCTTAACCTGCATATATCACCATTATTACCAGGAAGCTGCTACTGGCATCTACCAGCATGAATACTACCAACCCACGCTGATGCTGAGCAGTACGGTTGTATTGACCGAACCTGCTCTTGCTAACCGTGTTCACCAAGCTATTGAAGAAAAAATATCAGCAGATGCTGTGGCTATAATCTATCATGTTTATCTATCCTCATCCTCTGATAAGGAAAACCTCATTCTTAACTATCTTCGTCTGGGGTTTAAAATGGGAGCAAAAGTGGATCTTTATCACAGTCATCCGGCTGTCTATCCTGTACATAAACTGGACAGGAAGGTTACCGCTGAAGTCCATCGCTTCTTAGGTTTGATACGTTTTAAGGACACCGGTAATTTTCTGTACGCCGTTCTGTCACCTGATCACCACATTCTGACTCTGATTGCTGATCACTTTGCTGATCGTTTGGCTGGCGAACGTTGGATTATTCACGACCAAAAGAGAAAGCTGGCCATTATTTACGACGGGCAGGATCATCGTAAAGATAAATCCGCCATACAATTCAAATGGTATCTAACCGAGTTTTCTTACCACATGGACGATGATATGCCTAGCGCAGAGCAGCATTGGCAGCAACTATGGCAGCGCTATTTTCAGCAAATCAGTATCGAATCCCGATACAATCCACGCCTGCAATCCCATTTTGTTCCCCAGCGCTATCGTCGCCACCTATTGGAGTTTCAAACTCCTTCTTTATGTAAAGACCAGGACTCATATTACGCCATGGACTAACCAAGCATAATATTTTGAAGAGTACTAAATACTGATAGTTGCCCATTTATTTCACCCATATAAATAGCGACATGTCCGATATGAGTCCCACTCTCATGACCATCTGCATGCTTAAAGGCTATTCATGATATACTTATTATAGGTTTGTAAACGGTTGCCTTATTTACAAATGGGTTCGAAAAGATATTTTAAGGAATGGTGAAAATAGATGAGTATATTCGGTCAAGTGTTAAAAGCGACTGTAGGTTTGTGTGCCGATGGATTAGAGTATGTAATTACTAAAAGTACCCATGGCATTGTGAATAAATACGGAGAGAATGAATTTGTTCAAAGCGCATCAGAAATTGGATCAAGCACGGTGCGAGTAACGGAAAGCACAGTTAAAACACTAACCGATGTAGTAGATGGGGGTATTGATGCTGGTGTTGGATATCTAGCCAAGGATGAAGTCAAGGTAAATAATGGCTTGGAACGATCTAAAATTGCCGGTAAAGGGTTGGTGGTCGGCGTCGAAAAAGGGCTAGTATATACTTTTCAAGCAGGCAGAAAAACCACTACCAGTGCCGTAAAAGCTGGAAAGTATTATATCAAAGGGGATAAAAATCTGGCCTGCCAAGAATTGGGGAAAACAAAAGCATACGCAAAGAAATTTGGCAAAGTTGTGGTGGTAGGCTTACTGGCATTTGGTCCAATAGACAATGGTGATAAAGATACGATAGATGAATAGATCTCCAATCAGGAGTTCGGAGCCTATTATTCTCCAATAATTTTTATCAAAACTCGTGTAATTTCAAAACCAATCTTGCACCATTTAATGCACATTAATATTCAGAGATATTATTGCAATGACTTTCTTGTATTTTCTCTATAATTTCACTAACACAATGCTCTATATCCTTATTTGAGCAATCAAGAGTTTTATCACTATACTTAATATATATGGGAACTCTTTCCTCGTAAACGTCCTTAAGACTATTTCCTTTCTTTATTACAATACCTCTGGTTGTTATGTTTATTAGTCTTTTTTTGATTTCTTCATATGGAACATGCAAATAAAAAATCTGTCCATCTTGCTTAAGCACATTCATAGCTTTTTCTGAATATATGACACTTCCACCTGTAGCTATAATGCAATTTCTAAATTTTAAATCTGATATAATTCTTTCCTCAATTTTCATAAATTTATCAATACCATCATTATCAATTATATCTTGTAACAACCTACCTTCATGTTTTTGTATAACAATATCTGTATCCACGTAATCCATTCCCAAAGCTTTTGCAAGCAACACACCTAAAGTGCTTTTACCAGCTCCAGACATACCAATAAGAACTATATTCATATTCTTCCTCACTTTTATTAAGTAATATTAGTCACACATGACTATCATATTATGTGAGTATAAGTTAATCTAGTAAATAAATTTATAGTAAGCTTACGGCCCTCGTTTTTTTCTAATTATACACTCAAGAAATTTAGTAGTGCTATGGACAATAATGTACTTCAGTTTTCAACATATACTATTCCACGCAAGATGTCAAAATAGCCAAGCAAACAAATGTTTATGTCGTAAACAATAATACAATCTGAACTCATTTAGAAATTTGCAATTAAAATGGAGGCAATTTGGCTATTAAGCTGATGAGCTGCTAACAAGAGGCGGTGAGCTGAACCGGTACGAAGATACTCTGGATTAAGGTCTTTTATCCTTACTCTATCCAGTCCATCTGCATCCTTAAAGGCGTCATATAGTCTTAAAGTTCTGTCCACATCGATAATGTCATAACGATTTAACTTTTTGTAGGCGCTCTGGTCTGGAATCGCATGATTTTGAACTAAGAATTTTAGAATCTCCTGGTCTTGGTGATTGGCTAATTCAAGCAAGTTCTCATTGATTAACTTATCATAACTGGCTATACCATGGTCAGGGTCATAACCATCAGTTTTCCTGCCAATGTCATGGTAGATAGATGCTAAACATAAAAGATTTCTGTCTTCCTCGTTATACTTTTCCAAATAAGAAATGATCAAGCTTAACAATAGAACCCTTTTGGTATGACTCAAAGCATGTATCCCCTGGGGATTATGGAACCATTCATTGTTTATCTGTTCTGAATAGGAATTATATTGTTGGATTATTCCGGCTGCCCTTAATTCAGTATCGAATTCCAGCAGATTTATTAGATTCATCGTTTCTACCTGCTCGACCTTATGTGGTTTAACTTTTATCTCTTTTTTCGATCTATTGTCATCGTACGAAATAATGTGGTTAAGATGTATCCTGCCTCTGTAGATGGCTGGTACCGGATCGAAGGCCAAGGCATGACAAATTGCAATATTAACATCTGTAGTCCAGTATGATGCCTGCTCGGGTAAAAGCTCTTTGGAATCCTGTCGGTATACCTGGACATAGCCCTCTTCATCAGCCATCGGTTGGGTACTTGTAACCCCTTTATATTTAGCTGCCTTTTTAACAAACTCCTCAGAAAATACTTCGTGGCTGTTTTCGTTATACCTCCAAATGCTTTCAAATAGACGGAATTTATCCTGGTCGGGGATGAAATTGAAAACTTCCACAAACAGATCTGGTGCCAATCTGCTATCAACTAAAGAGAGGAACCTGCCAAAATCTCTTTTAGCTACACTTTCATTTATATCCTTCTCAAGCCTGCTGATAAGGGCTTTTATTTCAGCCATTTTATTAACAATAAGACTAAAATCCAGCAGTAACGTACCCCGGTAATAACAATAGGGGGTTTCCGCATCGTTGGGGTTAAAATAGAAATCGTCAAGGCTTAATCCTTCGGCATTTATTTGATTTTGCAAAGGTTCAAGATCAAACCCTTCAGGCTTAAACGGATTAGCCTCCAGTTTCCTTAGGGGAATTAGAGAATTTCTCTCTATGAAATTATCGTAGGTTTTATCTTTCATTAGCACCATCCTAAACTCAGTATTTACCAAAATTGATTTTACCGACCTATTTTCAATAAATTCTATCATAATATTTGAACGTATAAAGAGCATCTTTTTAAACTTGCTGTATTGTAGTCGTTTTTGGGCCTAAATCATGCGACAGGGTTTTTCGCCATTGGGATGTCAAACTCTGCTGCAGTTGTAATTCAAGCTGGCGTTGTGCCAGGGCGGCTTTCTCCGTTTTAAGATTATCGAGGTCGTTCAGTCAACCCTAATTAAACATGAATTTCTTCTCCTCGGGCAGCAAGTAAAAGACGCTGGTCAAAGGTAAGCAAACGTATTTCGGGCAGGCTGTTTCTCAATGTACAGGTCATGGCCAGATGCCATAAATCAGCACCCCGCAAAGGCCATTTACTGCCAAGCCTTTTAATCTGCTTCCTGTCCGGATTCATGTTAATGGAATGCCAGGGACCTTGTTCAAAGGCTTCCAGAGCAGCATAAATCAGTATTTCCGGCAGGCCTCTCTCTCTATCAATCCGGTTGATAACCGCATAGGTCTCCGCTATCGTCAGCGAGGATAACAGGTGAACGCCTTCCCGCCGTGACCAACTCCATGCCTCTTGGCTGTGAACATCTTTAAAAAGTGCAGAAATGATAGCGGATGTATCCCAATAGATTACAGGCTTGTCGTTCATCTGTCCCTATCCTCCTGCAAGAATTTCTGGGCTAATCCTTCATCCAGGGGCAGAGGAGGAGGAAGCAAGCGGGCAGTCTTGGGAGGAGGATCCAGCAATTCATTTCTTTCCAGGTTTTCTATTCTTTGCTCTAAAGATTGGGACTCTTGTTCAATGGGGATCAATCTGGCTACCTGAATTCCACGGTCGCTAATAGTAATCTCCGACCCCTTCTGAACCTCTTTCAGCAGACGGCTCAGATTCATTTTTGCTTCTCGTATTCCCACAATCATCTTAGTCATCAAATATACACCTCGCACTAAATGTAGTCATTGTAGCCACATTATAATTGTAACTGCATATGCCCACATATGTCCATTTAATTTGGGTTTAGATCTGGGCAATATACTTCTGCCCCGGCCATTTTTTCTGCATTATTTCCTGATCCTGTAGAAACTGTTCAGTCAGAGACTCCTGCGGATGCCACAAAATCTCCCGATCCATGCTTACCTTTCATCCCATCTCCCGCCACCCGGTTTTGTTGATAGGTGCATCATCATTACCATTTATCTTAATCTCCCAGTCTGGACGTGCATAGTCTGATGTCCCACTGGTTACCTGTTAGTTGAAAAATAGGCTCTCATAAATCTTATCAGATTCTCCTCATCCTTCATTCCCATTGTTTCCAAAGCAGAATGCATAGCCAGCAGAGGTATGCCTATATCAACGGTTCTAATTGGTAATAGTGAGGAGATAACTGGCCCCATGGTGCTTCCTCCGCTAACATCGGACCGATTCACAAAGGTCTGACAACTTATATCATTCTCAGCACATAATTGTTGGATAATCGCAGCCGCAGCGGTATCGAAAGCATATTTCTGCGTGGTATCAAGTTTAATAACAATTCCCCTATTTATTTCCGCTCTATTGGTGGGATCAAATTTGGAAGCAAAGTTGGGATGATAGGCTTGCGCTGCATCGCAGGATATCATAATGCTTCTTAACATAACCTCATATAAATTAATTCTGCTCTTACCTAATGATGCAAATAATTTTTCCAGCAATATACCGGTAAACTGGGATGCACATCCCTGTTTGCTGCGATTTCCCACTTCTTCATTATCAAACAAGCAAATCATATGGATATCTTCATCGCACACATCGCTGGTAATCCCTTGCAGCAAGGCATACACAGATGATAAATCATCTAACCTGGGCGCACAGATAAATTCATTATTTATCCCTACCGTTTTGGATTTATCTATATTATATATAGACAAATCATAGTCAATAATATCATCCGCAGAAACATTCAACTGTTTGGCTAACAATTCATTAAAATAATTATCACTTTCTTCGTCGAACAATCCCAATAAAGGCAGCATATCGGTCTGTTTGTTGATCTCTGTGCCTTTGTTAGTATCCTTATTTAGATGAATGGCCAAATTAGGTATCACCATAATTGGATTGATAAAATCGACCAACACCTCATTGGCGGCAAAATGATGGCTGCTTTTCAAGGCTACCTTGCCGGAAATAGACAAAGGCCGATCATACCAACTGGACAGTATCATTCCTCCGTAAGCTTCCGTATTCAGCCGCATGTAACTCTTTTCTTTCATTATCGGATTAGGTTTAATTCGAAATGATGGAAAGTCAGTATGGGCAGCTGCAATACGCCATATCATATCCTCGTCTATGGTTGTACCAATTTTAAAGGCAAACAAGGTCGTATCATACAATTTCAAATAATAGGAACCACCTTTTTGTAAAGACCATGGTTTTTCAAAGGATAAACATTCAAAGCCGGCGTTTTCTAAAATATCACAGCTATTTTTCACCACATAAAATGGTGAGGTCGATTTATCTAAAAAATCAAAAAATCCCGATAAATTATTCATACTAAACCTCCATTTTCTGCATTAGAGAATATTGCCGACAATACCAATGAAAAGACTTCGATAATCCTGCGATTTTTCCATATTATAATGCGGGCAAAAGAACTGTAAACTGACATATGAACCCATACTGCAAGCGAATAAGCTTATATCACTAGAAATAGCTTGAGCATACCCCATAATGACAGTAATGAAACTATTTCACTTTGTTTTTAAGTCTGTGCTGCCATTTTCCGTCCATCATCGGAATTTCTTTTAGTTCAACCGTACCTTCCCAGCTATAGTTAGCTGGCCAATTCCTGAAAATTTTCACAAATATGAATAATAATCTATAGCCTATAGGATATCCTGCTGGCTGCCATTCCTCCAATTGATTCAGTTCGACATGAACCTGATCTGCAATTTTTTCAAGCCGGTATTGACCTCCGGTTATTTTATCCGAGGATATATATATATCAAAGTAACCCCTGATACGCTGATTTTCAGGCAAATCCAGCAAATTGGGGAATCCGCCCGGAAAATTTAGCACAGCACTATTTGTATCCTTCCCGATTTGAATTTGATCAACTATTCCTTCAGCATTACAGTGGATTTGTGTTTCGTTTTGCATCGTGGTTTTACCCGGTACTGCATCAAAGCATAAAGGATTTGCGCCATCGGGATTGAGAGCCGCAATGTTTAGCCGGGAACAATATCTTGCCAGGTAAGCGCGGTGTCCGCTAATCAAAAGCGGGAGAGTTGCGGGT
>JAQUUV010000084.1 GCA_028693695.1 Syntrophomonas sp. | reverse complement strand
TCCTTGATTGTGTCTCCTGTTTCAGGAATTGTTCTTTCAGCCAAGTCTGTTAACGAAACGGTTTCCTCTACCGAAGCTATTGCTGGAATTGTAAAGCAGGAAAAATATGCTGATGACAAGCAAATCATCTGTTATATTCCAACGTCAACCGCAAAAAAGCTTAAAGAGGGAATGGAAGTGCAGGTATCCCCCAATTTTGCCCCCCGTGAAGAATATGGTTACATGGTAGGACACATCACCAAAATTGGCACTTATCCGGTGTCGGAGGCGGATGTTCTGTCAGCAGTTGGCAGTACTCAATATGCCATCGGACTGATACCGAAGGAAAGCAGTGTTGAAGTACGGGTAACCCTTACCGTTGATCCGAATTCTCAGGATAAGATCAAATGGTCCAGCAAAAAAGGCGAGCTTATACCGCTTTCAATAGGAACAAGCTGCAATATGTTGATTGTGGTCAAGAATTACAAACCATATGAATTGGTTTTAAGATGAGGAAGGGTAATTAATAACTTTGTAATATAAAACAACAAAGCAGGAGAATCATCCTTATGGCAAAAATTATAAAAGTGCCAGTGGTTATGCAGATGGAGGCTCAGGAATGTGGAGCGGCTTCACTTTGTATGGTCTTAGCTTATTATGGAAAATGGCTGCCTCTGGAGCAGGTGCGCTCAGATTGTGGTGTATCCCGCGACGGCAGCAGCGCCAAAAACGTATTAAAGGCCGCAAGAGCATACGGATTGAAGGCTGCAGGTTACCGTATGGAACTCTCAGAGCTGCGGGACATGGTTTTTCCTGCTATTATCCACTGGAATTTCAATCATTTTGTAGTGTTAAATGGTTTTAAAAAGGATAAGGCCGTATTAAATGATCCGGCCAGGGGCACAGTTGAAGTATCTTTGGAGGAGTTTGATTATAGCTTTACCGGCATAGTTTTGCGTTTTGAGAAAACTGATGAATTTGTAGCTGAAGGCAAGCCAAAAAGTGTTTGGAGCTTTGCAAAAAAACGACTGCGAGGTACGTCTGCAGCTTTTGCATTTGTTATACTAACCGGCATCCTCACAGCAGGAATTGGCATAATAACCCCGCTCTTCTCCCGTGTTTTTATGGATAATATTTTATCAGGTAAAAACCCGGAGTGGCTAATGCCGTTTATTAGTGCCCTGCTGCTGGTCCTCATTTTTCAGTTTATTGTCAGCATCATTCAGGATATTTACTGGCTCAAAATCGAGGGAAAGCTGGCCATAGAAGCTAATGCTTCCTTTATGTGGCATGTCCTGCGCCTGCCGGTGGAGTTTTTCTCCCAACGGTTCGCCGGTGATATTGTCTCCAGGCAATCAAGCAATGAACAAATAGCATCCACCCTGATCGGCCAAATGGCGCCAATATTTATGAACGTATGCCTATTGGTGCTTTACCTGGGAGTAATGTTTAGTTACAGCGTGACCTTATCTTTAATAGGTATTGGAACCGCCCTGGTCAATATGTTGGTATTACAAATAGTTTCCAAGAAACGGGTGAATATGAGCAGGGTTTTGCAGCGCGATAGCGGTAAGCTAGCAGGTATTACCATGTCCGGCTTTGAGATGATTGAGACCATCAAGGCGTCGGGCGCAGAAAATGGTTTTTTTGAACGCTGGGCGGGATATTTTGCCAAGCAGAGTAATGCTCAGGTTGTCTTTACTAAAGCCAACCATTTTTTCGATATAATACCTTCGTTATTACAGGAAATAGCAAATGCAGTTGTTTTGATGATAGGTGTTTACCTTATTTTAAATGGAGAGTTTACGATTGGTATGCTACTGGCTTTTCAGGGGTTTTTATCCTCCTTCCTGTCTCCAGTAAATCAGCTTTTGGGAGTGGGACAATCATTTATTGAGATGCGCTCAGAGATGGAGAGGGTGGAGGATGTCATGAATTATCAGCCAGATGTTGATGATGCCGAAAGAAACATAATGGACCATACATGCCTGGAAAAGCTTTCAGGGCAAATCGAGATGAAAAATATTACCTTTGGGTACAACAAGCTTTCGCCTCCCTTGATTGAGGATTTTTCCCTAAAACTAGTACGGGGCGGAAGTGTTGCCTTAGTAGGTGGTTCAGGCAGCGGCAAATCGACATTGGCCAAGCTCATTTCCGGCTTGTATCAACCATGGTCAGGTGGAATCTATTTCGGCGGACTAACTAAGAATGAAATCAACCGGAATATCTTCACAAGTTCACTAGCAGTTGTAGACCAGGACATAGTGCTTTTTGAAGATACCATTGAAAATAATATAACCATGTGGGATAAGTCTATTGATGATTCTATAATTGTATCGTCGTGTAAGGATGCCCAGATTCATGAGGACATTATGCAGCGAGAGGGAGGATACTCCCATGTGATACAGGAAGGCGGTAAAAACTTCTCCGGTGGTCAGCGGCAGCGTTTCGAAATAGCCAGGGCTCTGGCCCAGGAACCGTCCATTATAATTCTGGACGAAGCGACCAGTGCATTGGATGCCAAAACCGAGCAGATGATTATGGAAGCGGTGGCAGCAAGAGGAATCACCCTGATTATTGTAGCCCACAGGCTTTCCACTATTCGGGATTGCGACGAGATTATCGTCCTGGATAAAGGCAGGGTTGCAGAACGGGGCAGGCATCAAGAGCTAATGCAAATGGGCGGTAAATATGCCACCCTGATCAGTAATTAGCTTAAGGGGGAGAATTAATGGCATTTAGCGAGCAGCTTCAAAAACGTCTCGAAAATGATAATACGGCAATGGATAACGCCTTTGCTGACCTTTTTTCCATCATTGGCGATGATAGGGATAAATCGGTGGTTGACAAAAAGGGGCTGTTTGTCGAGAGTGCCATAAATGATGTCTTGTCCGCTCTCGGGGTGAAAATAACCCGGGTACCAGAAGAAATAGAGGATCTTAATGCTCGTCTGGAATATATGTTGCGCCCAACTGGGGTGATGCGAAGGCGCGTAGAATTGACGGGAAAATGGTGGCAGGATACAACCGGAGTCTTGCTGGGTAGTACTACAGAAGGTGATGCGGTAGCTATACTTCCGGCCTTCCCATCCGGCTATATGTTCTACGATGAGGAATCTGGAAGGCGGGTGAAGGTCAACAGCAAAACAGCGTCTAAGTTGGATATCGACGCATTTTGTTTCTATCGCGTGTTACCTGCAAAGAAGCTGAATTTGCTTGACCTGGGCCTATTTGCTCTCCGTTCCATTGCCAGGGCGGATATTGCCCTTGTACTCGGCGTCAGCCTATTGGTCAGCCTGCTAGGGCTTTTTACACCATTTGTAAATAAACAGATTTTTGACAGCGTTATTCCCAGCGGAACCAAAAGCGATGTGTTCCCCGTAGCAGGTCTTTTAATTGGGGTAGCTATCGGCTCGTCTTTGTTTGGGATTACACGAAGTCTGATTTTAACTCGGCTGCGAGACAAAATAAACCTTTCGGTGCAGAGTGCGGCTATGGCCAGGATATTTTCATTACCGGCAGCATTCTTCAAAGATTTTTCGGCAGGGGAGCTTAGTACCCGTGCTATGAGCATTAATCAGCTCTGCTCTATGCTTTCTGATACAGTTTTAACAACCGGTCTCTCAGTTCTCTTTTCCTTTGTTTATATTTTTCAGATGGAAAGCTTTGCGCCGGCACTAGTTATTCCTGGTGTATTGGTCATTGTCACCATGTTTGTTTTTACAATCTTAACCGGTCTGCTGCAGCAAAATTTATACCAAAAACAGATGAATCTGTCTGCAAAAATAAGCGGGCTGGTTTTTGGGCTGTTTAACGGTCTGCAAAAGGTGAAGTTAGCAGGTGCCGAAAGACGTGCCTTTGCCAAATGGGCAGCGGCGTATAAGGAAGAAGGTAGATTAACTTTTTCGCCACCTCTGTTTTTACGGCTTAACAATTCAATAGCGGGAGCCCTTACCTTAGGGGGAACACTATTACTCTATAATTTTGCCGGTCTGAATAAAATCTCCCCATCTGATTACATTGCTTTTAGTATTGCTTACGGAGCCGTTAGCGGAGCAATTATATCCCTGGCGGAAGTGGTAATGACCATCGCGAACGTCAAGCCGCTTCTAGAAATGGTTAAACCGATCTTTGAGGCCATTCCTGAAGTAGACCCAAGCAAACAGATGGTTACTGCGCTTTCTGGAAATATTGAGATATCAAATGTCACATTTCGCTATACTCAAGATGGGCCAATTATTCTTGATAATGTAAGCTTGAAAATAAATCCGGGCGAATATATTGCCATAGTAGGGAAAAGCGGCTGCGGCAAGTCAACCCTCATGCGGTTGCTGCTGGGCTTTGAGAAGCCAGATGCGGGTGTAGTGTATTATAACGGGTCGGATTTGGAAACTCTGGATGTTCGTTCGGTACGGCAAAATATTGGTGTTGCCCTGCAAAACGGCAAGCTCTTTTCAGGAGATATATTTTCCAACATAATCATCGCTTCACCATGGAGCACACTTGACGATGCTTGGAGGGCAGCCCGCATGGCGGGTGTAGATGAAGACATCAAGGCTATGCCCATGGGGATGCACACGTCGATCAGCGAGGGCAGCGGCGGCATATCCGGAGGACAGCGCCAGAGAATGCTCATTGCCAGGGCTCTGGTCTCAAATCCCAAAATTCTGTTTTTCGATGAGGCGACCAGTGCATTGGATAATATTACCCAGAAGCATGTTGCAGACAGTCTGGTACAGCTGGGATGTACCAGAATTGTCATAGCTCACCGCCTATCAACTGTTAAAAATTGTGACAGAATCATTGTTATGGACAAGGGTAAAATTGCCGAAGAGGGAGTTTTTGAAGAGCTTATGGAGAAAAAGGGTTTGTTTTATGAGTTTGCACAACGGCAAGTTAGCTAGCAAAGGCGTTTTCCGGGATAAAATATGAGGTCTAGCCTACAAAAGGGGGGTCATGATGAGAAAACTTTTGATTATCTGCATTATTATCGTACTAAGTCTTACTTTTATATCATGCAGTAATAAGGAGAAAGTCGGCGGCCGTGAAATTTATATTCCAATCCTAGCTGATGCGACATGGATTACAGCTGATGGTGCGTTTATCAATGGTGTGCAGCTAGCAGTAGAGGATGTAAACAAAGACTATTCTAGTAAGGGTTTTAATACAAAAATTGATGTTATCGACGATCAGGCCCTTTACGAAAAAGGCGTAGAAATAGCCACCAAGGTGGCAGAGGACACTAGGGTAACTGCGGTTTTTAATCTCCAAAATTTCGACGTTTCAAAAACCACAGCGGAGATTCTAACCATGAGCGGAAAGCTGACCCTGTTTCCATATGGTGCGTATGACAGTCTTTTTACCAAAGATAACCCGTTAATTTTTTGTGGTGTGCCAGCTTCTTCTGACTTAGGTCAAGCTATGGCTGATTATGCCTTGAAAAATGGCTTTAAAAGAATTGCTGTCTATCACAATGGTAAACAATCACAGGAGGAACTGGTTACAGCTTTCGAGCTTAAACTGTTAAATACGCAAACCAAAATAGTGGATTATGTGCCAGCAATAGCCTCTGCCAATGCATTTGATAATATTTACAGACGCTGGCAAACTTTAGGCGTAGACGGCGTGTTAATTTCCCAGTATGGGCTTGAACAAGCCTTTAATATTTTAAAGATGTTGCGGGCTAAAGATACAAAACTGGCTGTTATTGGTGAACCTATATTTAACAGGGCTAATGCTCTTGCCGAGAATAAAGCAGTAGCCGAGGGAATGATGGTCCCCTCTACTCTGGTTATTGATGAAAGCGAAAGACTTAAAGGATTCAAGGCACAATACCGGCAGAGATACGGCCAAGAGGCAGATATATGGGCAGTACAGGGTTATGATATGATCAGGATGGTTGTAGATACCGCCGTGAGGCTGGATACAAACGATCCTGCGAAGATAGCCGGAGCAATGCATGAAGAGGCTGGCTATCAGGGCATTGGGAGGCAGATGGCCTTTGCAAAAGGTGGCGCGATCATAGTAGATGTAAATAAACTACCGGCTTTGATTTGCAGAGATGGAATGTTTCAATAACGATATCATCAATTGTTTTTATATAGATGGCAGGCATTGTTTTGATTATCTTAATTTAGCCCTAATACTGATAGCTCTCATAATCGATGGGGTTGCCTTATCTGCTATACTTTTCCGCTTATCGGCCTTTGGTATCACCCCTAATAAGCTTGCAGCTTTGGGAGAAAATTTAATTCTATTAGGTAACTTAGGAGGCCTTGCGTGGCTATATGTTGTTAAATTCAAGAGAAAATGTGATTTTATCAAGTTAGAAAGATGGCAAACAGGTTATCTGTATGTTTATTTCATCTGGACAGCAATGGTAGCATTTATATTTCCGATCCTATTTAGGTTTTATTAGATGCCGCTGCCCTGACCTGCCTGATATTCAAGCAGGACTACGCCTCTTGGGATGAACTGGCTAAGGTTATCCAGCGACTATGGGAATCAGGATACTGGAGCATAAAAAGAGCCTTAATTTTATATAAGGCTCTATAAAGCAATATTATTTTTGCATCATTTTAGCGCATTCGTTAGCACACTGGTGACAGACGTCTGCACATTGCTTGCAGTGTTGATCTTTGAACATGCTGCATTCCGTAGCACAGGCATCGCAAATAGTCCTGCATACATTGCAGATATAGTTTGCTTCGGAATGATCCATTGTCATTGTTTGAACGGCCAAGTTGCATACATCAGCACATAATCTAAGCATTTTGATACATTTTTCCCGTGCGTGGGCATCGGGTTCCTGTAAACAGGAGTTAAAGCATTGGTTGCATACCTGTAAGCATTTAGAGCAAGCATCGATGCAAGCCTGGTACTTGGTTACTGATGTTTGGATATTTGTCATGGTTATCCTCCTTTTATAATTAAAATCGATATTATTCTTCTCAATCAGAGAAAAACTATTCATCAATCAAAAAGCCATCATTCGCTCTAAGGGATTAGTGCACATTAAAGACTGCGTGATAAATTGGAAAAGCTTCCGTCTGCGCCGCACTATATCAAAACGGTCTATGGCATCGGATACACCTGGGCGGTAAAGTGATATGAACACTCTTGATTACTCCTATATCGGGCTTGCCATTGCTGCGGTATTCGTGGCTGCGATTGTGATTATCTTTTATCGCCAAAGGACCAAGAAAACGCTTGAAAAGATTGGGGATATGTTGGACACAGCTATAAACGGCAGCTTTGCCCAAGGTGTTTTTAAAGATGAATGTCACAAAGCACACGAGGCCATCCCGATGTATGTTTAGACATCTGGGATGGCCTCTAAATTTTAAATATGTGTTCAAGTTTCCCGCACCATTATTCATCCGGGAAATGCCAGTCATGAATCGGCCAGGTCGTTTTTTTATCTTTCGCTGGTTACCTTCAGCCAGAAGCCGGATTTTTCCTGTGCACCTTCCATCTTCTGGTCATCTATAATGATTTGTGTTGCATCATCTTTCTGCTGTTCTTTTTGCAGTTGTTCTTCTATAAGCGTAGCCTCTTTCACCCAGCAATCATAATCAACCCCCAAAAACTCCTGGTTGTGTTTGGAGAAAGTCAATTGCGCCTGCTGCCCGCTTTCAGACTTCACCCGCATGCTGACCTCCGCATTTTGTGCCCCGGATGGATTGCTACTATAGCCCTGTCCATAGTATTCAACCGACGCTACTTTCCCAGGTACGAGTTGGCATTTTTCCGCGATCGCTTGGGCAAGGGAGTCATATTTCGCGTGATTTTTAATAAGGGATGTGTCCATACCGATGTCTACATTTTCATTCCAGTGTTTATCCAGGTGGGTGCCTCGGACCTCGCCGGTAACCGCATCTATGCCAAACCAATAGGATTGGTTTTTGCTGATGGTGATGATTCCGGTCCAATTTGCACGGGGTTGTGTGGAAGTTACCTTATTGTAGGTCATTTCGATGGTTTTGCCGTTCAGATCCAGGCCAAACACCTTCCAGAGATCCTGCGCACCGCGTTCGGCGGCATCTTCTTTGGAAATGTCCTGGGTAGTTGGTTGTGATGAATACTGTCCCACCTGCAAAATATAATTAGCTTTGATATAGCCAGGCGGTAAGCTGGAGCTTGAGTTTCCACTTAAGGCCTGCATGCTGTAGGCAGCTGGAACGGTATCGGTTTGGTTGGTTAATGCTGAATAGGCAACTTGTGTGATTCCTGCGAAAACCAGCGCGCAGACGCCGATTACCGCAACGGTCTCCAGCGCAATTCTCTGAAATTCCTTTTTGTTAGCCATAATTCTTTTCATACTATCTACTTCCTTTCGTTTTTGGTTTT
>JAQUUV010000083.1 GCA_028693695.1 Syntrophomonas sp. | reverse complement strand
CTTTGGGATACTGCCCAGACCCTTATTAAAAACTTTGCCACCGGGCAGGAAATCGAGGTATTCAAATGTGCTGAGCAGATGGAAAAAAAGCCTGCCATGCTGGCCAGTCTAATGAGTACTCTGCTGCGGGACATTTATATTTACCAGGTGACCGGTCAAAAACAGCTTCTGGTAATGAAGAGTAGTTGGAAGCTATGCGAAGATTTTAAAAAACTTGTCCCCACCCGGGTTCAGGTGGCATTAGTAAACATAGATAAACTTAGAAAACAATATCGTGGCCCGGTAAGTTCACTGTTAATAAGTATAAACATTTCCTATCAGCTCTGGGATGCATTACAATAAGAAAGAGAATCAAAATTGCGCGCAGCGCATTAGGGGGCTATTTTTTGGCATTTGTAGTAGGTGTTAGATTTAAGTCCGCTGGCAAAATATATTATTTTGATAGTGGCGACATGGAATTGCAGGCAGGAGAAGCGGTTATAGTTGAAACTGTTCGCGGAGTAGAATACGGTGAAGTAGCTTTGAAAAAGAAAGATGTGAGTGAGGAACAGTTGGTTCTGCCGTTGAAAAAGGTAATTCGTAAGGCCAATGAAGAAGACCTGACTACTTACCAGCGGAACAAGGAGAAGGAAGCAGAGGCTCTGGAAATATGCCGGGAGAAGGTTAGAGTACATAAACTTCCCATGCGGCTTATTGACGTAGAATATACTTTTGATATGGGGAAAGTCATTTTCTATTTTACTGCCGAGAGCAGGGTTGACTTTCGCGATCTGGTAAAAGACTTGGCTTCTATTTTCAAGACCCGTATCGAGTTAAGACAAATAGGGGTGAGGGATGAGGCTAAAATGTTGGGCGGTATCGGCACCTGTGGCAGGATTCTGTGTTGCAACAACTTTTTGGGGGAATTTGCGCCAGTCTCTATCCGCATGGCCAAGGAGCAGCGGCTTTCCCTGAATCCAACTAAGATATCCGGCATTTGCGGGCGTTTAATGTGCTGCCTCAAATATGAGTCGGAAATGTATAGTTCCAAGAGGTCAGAGGGGGTTAAAAATGGAGAAAACGGTACAGGAGCTGAAGTTATTAATCCGGGAGCTGATTCTTGAGATAGGAGACCTCAAAGAACGGGTTGCCAGTTTGGAACGAGAGTTCAATCCAGAGCCGCAGTATGAGTCTCGACCGGAGGTGGAGCTGATAAAGCTACAGGGTGAAGGATATGAGCATTTGGGGCAAATCTATAATGAAGGGTACCATGTTTGCCCGGTTGCTTATGGGCAGCGCCGCAGCGACGGGTGCTTATTTTGCATAGCATTTATGGAGAAGGAGTAAGGGCCTAGTGGCAGACACGCAAGAAATTATTAGTGTAGAAGAGACTATGGATGACCTGATATTGGGCAATATGAAGATTATTCAGGGTGCACACGGTTATCGCTTTTCCCTGGATGCGGTGTTACTGGCGCATTTCCCGGAGATTACGGGGGTGAGGCGGGTCTTTGACCTAGGAACGGGAAGTGGGGTAATTCCTCTCCTGCTGGCAGTACGTAACCCCGATTTGCAGATAAGCGGGGTGGAAATTCAGCCTGCTATGGTGGATAGAGCCCGGCGCAGTGTCAGCCTTAATGGGCTAGCCCATAGAATCGAGATAATCCAGGAGGATATAAAGGAACTAAAAAAATCTTTGCCGGGGGGATGTGCTGAGCTGGTCTTGAGCAATCCCCCTTTTTGGAGACAAGGCGAAGGTCATATCAGTATAAATTCAGAGGAAGCGATTGCCCGGCATGAGTTGAACCTAAACCTGGAAAAACTAGTACAGCAGGGAGTATATTTATTGTGCCAGGGGGGCAAGCTGGCAATTATTCAGCGCGCTGAACGATTGGCGGAGGCGATGGAGATTTTTCGGCACCACAAACTATCAATTAAACGCTTGCGGATGGTGCATTCTTTTGTCGATCGTAATGCTGGCTTAGTGCTGTTGGAAGGGCAGAAAAACCGCCCTGGCAGTCTCACCATCCTCCCCCCGTTAGTAATTTACGAGAAGCCTGGGGAGTACAGCGACGAAATTAAACAAATTTATAGGGAGAAATAAAAATTGGGAAAATTATATGTATGCGGAACGCCGATCGGTAACCTGGAAGATGTCAGTATCAGGCTATTAAAGACCCTGCGTGGGGTCGATATGATTGCTTGTGAAGATACCCGCCACAGTATCAAACTTCTAAACCGCTACAAAATAAAAAATAAATTAATCAGCTATCACGAGCACAGTAATCCAGAAAAAGAGAGCTACATTTTGGAAAAGCTAAGAATGGGAGGCAACATTGCGTTAATATCCGATGCAGGGATGCCTACTATTTCCGATCCTGGGGAGAGTCTGGTGCGCCAGGCCATCGAAGCAGGAATAGAGGTAGAAGTCATTCCCGGGCCGTCAGCCTGCACCGCAGCTTTAGCCATTTCCGGGCTGGATAGCAGCAGCTTTATCTTTGTGGGATTTCTGCCCCCGAGAGCGGGAAAAAGAAGAGATATCTTGGATAGTTTGAAAGCGGAGCAGAGAACCCTAATATTATATGAAGCCCCTCACCGCCTGCTAAAGACCCTGGAGGATATAGAAGCGGTTCTGGGAGAGGGCAGGTCAATAACCGTAGCCCGCGAGCTTACCAAGATCCATCAGGAAGTCAGACGGGGCTCGGTGCGGGACATAAAATGCTATTATATGGAACATCCGCCTCGGGGGGAAATATGCCTGTTGATTCCTGCTCCGGAGGAAGAGGCTAAAGCAGCTGATTGGGATCAGATTATGCGGGAGACTATTGAGCTGATAAATTCGGGGGTGGATAAAAAAGAGGCCCTCAAGATGAAGGCCCACGAGTATAAGGTCCAGAAATCGACAATTTATAAAATGCTACTTGATAAGTAATGACGGCTTAGCCTGAACTAGCCGATGTGTTTTGCCAGCTCGGTTAGGCAGCTCTTACAAAGATTTTTGCCTTTGTAATTTGCTACATCCTCGGCATTGCCACAAAAGATGCAAGCAGGTTCATATTTTTTAAGGATTATCTTTTCAGCGTCAACATAGATCTCCAGCGCATCCTTTTCTTCGATTCCCATAGTACGTCTTAGCTCAATGGGAATAACAATACGACCCAGCTCGTCCACTCTTCTTACCACACCAGTTGATTTCATCATAGCATTTCCCTCCTTCGTTACATCTTGGATGTTTATCCACTGCAAACGATACCAGAATTGGTAGAAATAGTCAAGCTATTTTATGACAAAAAAGTACAATAAATAAGTTTATAGAACATGGAATTGGAAATTATGCATTATTAACGGATTCAAAAGGATATTATGGATGGAATCACCTTGCTAAAGTCCGGAGCAGTTTTCAGCCCGACAGGTACCTTCAAGCAAAGATATTAGATATAATAATACCTTTGTATAGGAGTAGGGGATAAGAATTGCGTTTTGTGGTAAAATACACAGAATATACCTTGTTTAGTTGTTTATTATTGTTTATTAATGGAGGGACCAACATGCAGGAGAAGAAAAACTATTATATTACTACCCCAATTTATTACCCCAGCGACAATCTACATATTGGACATGCCTATACGACGGTGGCAGCAGACTGTATGGCCCGGTTCAAGCGGATGCAGGGCTGTGACGTGTTTTACCTTACGGGTACGGACGAGCATGGGCAAAAAATAGAGCGGGCCGCTCGGGAGAAGGGCATGGAACCGATTGTCTATGTGGATGGAATTGTAAAAAATATTCGCGAATTATGGCAGGCTCTGCTGATTTCCAACAATGATTTTATTCGTACCACGCAAGAGCGTCATGAAAAGGTAGTACAAAAGATTTTTCAAAAGGTCTATGAACAGGGGGATATATTTAAATCCGAATACCAGGGCTGGTACTGTACTCCCTGTGAAACCTTTTTTACCGAACGTCAGTTGAAAGATGGCAAGTGCCCGGACTGTGGACGAGAGGTGGAAGTGCTAAAGGAAGAAAGTTATTTCTTCAAGATGGACAAATATGCGCCCCGGCTCCTAGAATATATAGAGCAACACCCCCACTTTATTCAACCGGAGTCTCGTAAAAACGAAGTGCTTAGTTTTATAAAGAGCGGGCTGGATGACCTCTGTGTGTCCCGAACCAGTTTCCGCTGGGGGGTGCCGGTACCGTTTGATGATAAGCACGTAGTATATGTGTGGTTTGATGCTCTGATAAACTACTTGAGCGCCATTGGCTATGGTGAGGAGAGTCAGGACAGCAATTTCCGTTACTGGCCTGCTGATGTGCACCTTATCGGTAAAGATATCTTGCGTTTTCATGCCATTATATGGCCGATTATGTTAATGGCGATGGATTTGCCGCTTCCTAAGCAGGTATTCGGTCACGGGTGGATGCTTCTGGATGGCAGCAAGATGTCTAAGTCCAAGGGCAATGTGATTGATCCTCTGATCCTGGTGCAAAAATACGGAGTGGATGCGGTTCGCTATTACTTGCTCAAGGAGATGAGCTTCGGCCAGGACGGACTGTATTCAGAAGAAATGCTGGCTACCCGTATTAATGCGGACTTGGCCAATGATTTGGGCAATCTAATCAGCCGCACGGTGGCTATGATTATTAAATATTTTGGAGGTGTCATACCCGAGACACGTGAAGCTGCCGCCCTGGACGAGGAAATGCAGGCTAGTGCAGGGCAGGCTTATGCTGAAGCGACCGAAAAGCTAGAAAAACTAGATTTCTCTGCCTATTTGATTGCTACCTCTCGACTGGTATCGCGGGCTAATAAATATATTGATGAGACTGCCCCATGGCTGTTAGCGAAAAATGATGGCCAACAGGGAAGGCTAGCGGCGGTTATGTATAATCTGCTCGAGTGTATACGCATAGCCCTTATTCTGACCGCACCCACCATGCCCACTCTTATGGAGCGAGCCAATAAGCAGTTGGGACTATGGGTCCAAGGAGAAGAAGTTAAATGGGAAGATGCCGGGATTTGGGGGATGACCAGAGCCGAAACCCAGGTGGCTAAGGGCGAATCACTGTTCCCGCGTATTGATATAAAAACCCTGAGGGAGGACGAGCCAGTGGAAGAGATAAAAGAGGTTAAAACGTCGGCACCGGTGGAAAAAGCGGAAACGGAAAAACCGGAAGTAAAAGATGAGTATATAAGCATTGAGGATTTTGCCAAGATTGACCTCAGAGTGGCGGAAGTAATTTCCTGCGAGAAGATGGAGAAGGCTGATAAACTGCTTATTCTTAGGGTTAAGCTGGGCGAAGAAGAGCGTACCGTGGTATCCGGAATTGCCAAACATTATGCCCCCGAAGATCTGGTTGGCAAGAAAGTAGTTGTGGTCGCCAACTTAAAGCCCACCAAACTCAGGGGAGTTATGTCCTATGGTATGATTTTGGCGGCATCAGACGACCAATATGTGGATGCCTTAACCGTTACCAAAGATATTGCCTCTGGTAATCGTGTGAAATAGGCTAAGGGGAGAGAGAACTTTGATGATAATTGATACCCATGCCCACGTACAGGATAAGAAACTGCGGGAAAACCTGGATGATGTGCTTGGTCGCGCTCAAGAGGCCGGAGTAGAGAAGATAATCTGTGTGGGTTACGATTTGCCATCGTCCCAGGAAGCAGTGCTGCTGGCTCGGAAATATAAGCAGATATACGCAGCGGTGGGGATACACCCCCATGATGCCGAAACGCTAACCTACGAGACGTTGGGGAAACTCAGGGATTTGGCCAAAGACCCTAGAGTAGTAGCTATCGGGGAAATCGGACTGGATTATTATCGCGACCTTTCCCCGCGGGATAAGCAGCAAGAGGCCTTCATAGAACAGATCAAGCTGGCCCATGAGATAGGGAAGCCCATTATAATTCATGACCGTGATGCGAACCAGGATGTAATGGACATTGTAAAAAAACAAAAGGCTGGTAAAAACGGGGGAATCATGCATTGCTTCTCCGGTAACCTGCCCTTGGCAATGGAGTCGATAAAGGAAGGTTTTTATATATCCTTTGCAGGTCCCTTGACTTACAAAAATGCTAAGAAGGCTCAGGAAGTGGTCACCAAAATACCTCAAAACCGGCTATTGGTTGAAACGGACTGTCCTTACTTGACCCCGGAACCATTGCGAGGCAAACTGAATGAGCCGGCCCATGTTCGCTTTGTAGTACAGAAAATGGCCGAACTTCGCCAGCAGCACCCGGATGAAATTGCTTATCTGACCGGTCGTAATGCCCGAGAAGTATACCGTATAAAAAACTAGAAAATTGTCTTTAACTGAATAGATATGCAATATTAGGGCTGAATAAGCCCTAATATTTTTTTGGGAAAATATCTCTTTCTACAAACAATTTGTAATTTTAGGAATAAAATAAAAAACAAAGGATAATAATATTAATAGCTATGTCTGCAAAAACCCTAGGTAAAATATTGAACAAGAACCATAAAACACCATTGATTTTGACATTTTTGTACTATTAAGCATAGAATAGAAGTACTTCAATATTTTCCTTAGGGGTAATATTGATTAAAGGAGGAATTAGATGAGTATTGCTTGGTCTAAGAAGGGGATTATCCTGATCGCCAGCATACTAACTATGGGCTTGCTTCTGGGTAGTTTAATTTATGCCATGCAAAAGCCAGTTACAATTGAGGTTGACGGAAAGTTGATCAAGAGCAGGGTGTTATTTGCGGGAACTGTAGGTAGCATTCTAGACAAGAACGAAATAAAGCTAGAAGGGAAAGATATAGTAGAGCCGTCCCTTGACAGTGGTGCCAAAAAGAATATGGTAATCACGGTTACCAGAGCATTTAATGTAAAGGTGCTGGCAGATGGAGTAAGCAGGGAGATCTACACTACGCCTATTACCATCAAAGAGGCGATTGCCCTGGCGGGGTTTAATCTAGGGGATAAAGACATCGTAAAAACCCTGCCGGTTACGACGGTGGTTCCCCAACAGGAAATTGAAGTAATTCGGGTAACAGAAAAAGAAATCAGTGAAGATCAAGAAATGCCCTATCAAGTGGAAAGAACCACTGATGCAACCTTAGAAATGGGTTTGAGCAGAACTTTACAAGCAGGGAAGAACGGCATTGCCCGCAACACATTACGGGTAACCTATTACAATGGCCAGGAGGCTAAACGTACTCTGGTCAAAATGGAAACCCTGGTTCAGCCGGAGAAAAAGGTTGTGGCTATGGGCAATATCACCTCTGTATCTCGTGGCGGAGAGCGTCTGGATTTTCGCGAGGCCCGCTACATGCAGGCTACCGCCTATACCTATACTGGTTATCGCACCGCGACCGGTCAAGACCCAGCTGTGGGAATGATAGCGGTCGATCCGCAGGTGATTCCCCTGGGGAGCAAGTTGTATATTGAAGGTTATGGCTACGCTTTGGCCGCCGATACCGGCGGTGCAGTCAAAGGGAATATAATTGACCTCTTCATGGAAGAGTATACCCAGTGTGTAAATTGGGGACGTCGGAATGTGAAGGTCTACATTCTGCCTTAACAAGTTAATTGCTTATTTGTTAACAAACAGCAGGGATACACCAATCAGAGTGGGTCCCTGCTGTTATCATTTTCTGCCATTTTTTACATCGTTTGAAAAGCCATTATTAAATAAAGACTATACCTATGGAGGTGTAGTGAATATGAAAAAAATAACCACAATCTTGTTATGTGTTTTTTTATGCGCGAGTATTTTAGTTAGCGGTTGTGGAAAGACGACCCAAAAACCGCTGGTACCTGAAAACCAGCCCAATACTCAGATGAATACCCCTCAGCAGACCAATGATGCTGAAAAAAGAGTCATGGCCAACCGCTTTTCCAATCTAGCCATGGGTGTAAATGGGGTGCAAAAGGCTACGGTGGTTGTTTCCGCTACCGATTCAGGAATGGCAGGAAATACCGTTACTCCCAGCCCTACTAGTATACCTGGATCCAGTGCAATTGGCGAAAAATTAGTAGTAATGGTTGGCTTGAATTTGGATACGAAAATAATGCAGGATAAAACTAAGGAAATGAGCATCAAAGATGAAGTGAAATCCAAAATAATGGCGGATAATCAAATGGTAAGTGAGGTTTTGCTTACTAGCAATCCAGACATGATTAAGAAACTGCAGGATGTAGCTGCAGGTGTCATTCAGGGCAAACCCATGCAGAGCTATGCACAGGATGTTGAAGAGCTAAACAAAAACATACGGGCGCAATAAGTCCGGATTTATAAATGGTTCAAAACCCGGGATTTTAAACCCCGGGTTTTTTGCGATTTGTAGTATAATAAATTGATTAATTTAAGTGAGGTAAATTTGATGCTAGATAGAGCTTCCCCATCTGTGACTAAAAACTTAATGAAGAAATATGGACTGTTCCCTAAAAAAAGATTGGGGCAGAATTTTCTATTAGATCGGAATGTACTGACCAAGATTGCTGATTCTTGTGCTATTACGCCAGAACAATACCTGG
>JAQUUV010000082.1 GCA_028693695.1 Syntrophomonas sp. | reverse complement strand
GGAAGAATCATGATTCCTAATATAATCCCACCCGCTAATACACTTAGACCGTTACCCCCGAGGAGGTCACGGATAAATGGAACGATCACAATAAGCCCCACAAACCCATATACAACCGAAGGAATACCGGCTAGCAAGTCTACCAAATTACCTAGCATTCTTCCAACCCGAAAAGGAGCAATCTCTGCCATGAAAATGGCGGTTATAATCCCTAGAGGTACGGCCCATAGCATGGAAGCCGAGGTCACCGCCAGAGAACCCACAAACATCGGCCATATCCCGAACATGCCTTTTGTAGGCCGCCAATCAGAACTGAATAAAAAGTCCCCTATACCAACCTTTAGCAATATGGGCAGACCCCTGGCAAAAATGAACAGGGTGATCAAAGCAATTACGATAATGAAAAGGGCAGCACAGAACATCAGGGCATTTTCTATTAATTTTTCGCCCCTGTGGCTGAGCCCACTATTCTTAGCTTGGTTCATTTTGCTTCCCTTCCCTCTATCGTTGAGTTATGCTGGGGTTGGTTTTATGATCAAATCCATCTCAGTCTGTCTTTGAGTACAGATTATCACTAGTTTATTAAGTCGGTTGGGGATATTTATTAAATTTGCCTTTAGGGATTGTAAAAGAATTGTAAAGGATAGAAATCGACAAGCTGCCAGAGCGAGCAAAAAAGTTCAAGAGCAAGGCATTAATGAAAGCCAGTAATTGAGGCGTACATAAGGTACGTCGATTGAACTGGCTTTCGTTAATAACGCAGCTATTGGGCTTTTTTGACGGTCTGAGGTTATTTGCTGATACTGACCGCACCTTCATCAACGATTATCTTCTGTCCTTCGGGGCTTAGGACGAAGTCGATGAATTCTTTGGCCAGGCCAGTCGGAGCACCCTTTGTTATATAGATGAAAGGCCTTTGCAGCTTGTAGCTGCCTGCTTTTACATTCGCTTCAGTTGCGGCTACTTCATCGATGTATACGGCTTTAACCTTTTGGCTTATACTCGCTAAGGAAACATAGCCGACGGCATCTTTATCACCAGCCACGGTAGTCGCTACAGCTCCGGTCGAATTCTGAATAATTGCGGTTTTGATGATATCCTTTTTGTTCATTACCAGGGTGGTGAAGGCTTCTCTGGTACCGGAACCATCTTCTCTGGATACAACAGTTATGGGAGCATCTGGACCGCCAACATCTTTCCAATTCTTGATGTTGCCCAGATAAATGTTCATAACATCTTCTGTTTTTAATGTTTTTACAGTATTGGAGGGGTGAACCACAATCGCGATTCCATCTAAAGCAATGGTCGTATCCACCACACCTTTGGACTTCTCATCCTCTGTCAGCGCCCGCGAAGCGGAACCCAGACCGGCTGCTCCTGAAATAGCGGCCTCAACCCCAACACTGGAACCTCCACCCTGGACGTTAATCTGTAAGCCTTTGTTGCTGGCCATTAACTTCTCAGCCAATACTTCACTAAATGGCTGCACTGATGTGGATCCAGCAATGGTCAAGGTGCCGGTCATTCCGGCGGTATTATTCTTGGTGGTATCCGAGGTATCTTTTTTACTACATCCAGATACTAGTGCTGCTCCTAAAAGCAATAACCCTACTAACAGAAAACTAGTGATTTTTCTAACTCTCCATGATTTCATTCAGTTACGCCCTCCCTTTATGCTAATATTGTTTACAACTATAGAATACGCCGGGTTTGTAAAGAATGAACATTCTGCATATTAAAAGGGTGTGTTATTAGTGTAAATTTATTGTAAGTTTAGGGACTGTAAAGAAATAAACTAGTCATTTACAGTCCCTAGTTCAGTTTTTTGCTCCTGGCAACTCAAAAGAGTTTATTTGGGGAGGGTAATGGTAAAAGTCGAACCCTTACCGACTGTACTTTCAACTGTTACCTGCCCCTTGAGGTTTTCCACCAGGTGTTTAACGATGGCCAGCCCTAGACCCGTTCCCCCTGTTTTTCTGGACCTGGCTTTATCCACTCGATAAAATCTTTCGAATATCCTGGCCATCTCCTTCTCGGGAATGCCGATACCGTTATCCTTCACACTTATCCTCACTTTATCGCTCAGGTCTTCCACCTTAATATCTACTTGGCCCCTGTCTGCACTGTACTTTATGGCGTTATCTAATAGATTCATGAGGATCTGGTCAATTAGTGCCGGGTCGCTGGTTAATTCCAGAATATCTTTCGGCTCAGTATAATTAACAAGGATATTTCTCAGCCCGGCTAGCTTAGACATCCGCTCTACAGTGGCACTAACTAACTTGTTTATACTCACTGTCTGTAGATTCAATTTGAATTCATCTGACTCCAGTTTGGATAGTTCCAATAGTCCGTTAATCAAATTCGACAGGCGTTGAGCTTCATCGTAGATAATGGTGGTAAATTCCATGACGTTATCTGAGTTTTTTCCACCCTCATCTAGCAGGGTTTCAGCGAAACCACTTATGCTGGTCACCGGTGTCTTTAATTCATGGGATACATTGGCAACAAAATCTTTGCGCACTTGTTCCAGACGCTTCAATTCGGTAATATCATTTAGAACCACAAGAATATCCTGCGTGGCCAGGGCTTCATTTTTTATGGGCACCACATTGGCTTCGATAATCCTAGCCCCCAGGGTATGTAATACTATGGTGCGTTTTACAGGGTGCAGGCTGATTTTGGCCTCATCAATCATTGCCAAAAGTTCATAGGTAGTTATAAGCTCTACATGTTTCTTCCCCACAAAATGGGTCCCTAGCCCTAATAGGCATATCGCAGCCGGGTTAGCGTACACAACTCTGCCATCGTTGCCAATCATAACGATGCCATTGACCGTATTATTTAAAAGGGCCTCCAGACGGTTTTTTACTTCGGATACTTCGTACATACTCTGTTCAATATGTTGGCCCATATCATTAAAAGCCTGCGCTAATATTCCCATTTCGTCAGCAGAGTGAAAGGAGGTACGCCTTTTCAAGTTTCCCCTGGCCATATCCTGGACTGCTTCGGTGATATCCCGGAGAGGGTGTGAAAAATATTGGGCTAGCATAAAACTAAGCAGGAAAGCCAATAATCCACACAACAAAGCAGCCATCAGCATGCCGGAAAATACATTATTATAGATAACCTGCAATGCTGCCAGCGGCATTGCTATTCTCACTGCACCCTTTACATCCCCAGTGTTTAAGGGAACAGCCACATACAGCATGTTCATATCCAACGTATCACTATAGCGCATTTCTATCCCGATTCCCCCATGCAGGGCAGCATATACTTCGGGACGGGTGCTGTGGTTCTCCATTTTGTCGGGCTCAGCAGAGGAATCGCCTAATACCAGGCCTTCAGCATTTACGATGGTTACACGGGCTGTGCTGTCCTGGGCAGCAGTTTCGCATATATCCTGATAGCTTCGAGTAGTAGCGTTATCCCCGATACGATATTGGCACATGTCTGCTACTAGAAAAGCTTCCTTGGTGAGTCTTTCCTCCATATTGTTCAAATAATAGTTTTTAAAATTGATATAGCCGATCCCTCCCAGTAAAACCAGCAGGAAGGTGATAACGAGCAGGTAGGCGGCAACCAGTTTCCAGCGATAGCTTTTAATCATCGGCTTTCTCCTCAAATTTATAACCTAAACCCCGTACGGTTTTAATATGTTTGGGATCTCGACTGTCCTTTTCGATTTTATCGCGCAGTTTACTGATATGAACATCTAACACGCGAGTGCCAACACTATCAGCATAATCCCACAAAATCTGCAGGATGTAGTCGCGTTTCAAAACCCGGCCTTTATTTCTAATCAGCAGTTCCAGCAGTTCATACTCCTTTAGAGTTAAATCCAATAACTCACCATTTTTATATATTTCATACTTGTCCGGCTTAACCATAAAATTGCCGGCGACCAGCTGCTCATCGTCCTTGCCGGATTCTGCAGTGTAGTTTTTTCTCCTCAAAACCGCCTTTACTCGAGCGGTTAATTCACGAACACTAAAAGGTTTGGTAACGTAATCATCCGCACCCAGTTCCAAGCCCAGAACCCGATCAATTTCATCATCTCGGGCAGTCAGCATAATTATAGGAGTCATAATTTTTTCCCGGCGCAAATCCCGACATATTTCCAAGCCATCTTTTCCGGGCAGCATAAGATCGAGAATAATAAGATCAGGATGTTCTTGCTCTACCAATCGCCAAGCTTCATTTCCATCATAAGCAGCAACAGTAGCAAAACCTTCTTTGTTCAGGTTATAGGTAATTAATCTTACCAGAGCTTCTTCGTCATCCACGACCAGGATTTTACCGTTCATTGTATCACCCCTACATTTCGATGTTTAATCCCCGTTAATCTCATTATTTAGAATGAAAAAACACCATTCTTTCTGAGTACACTGCTTTAAGCAATAGTACTCAGTGTTATTATATACTATCAATGGTCTTATCATCATTTATGCTGTTTCTGGATGGTATTTCCGTTAACTTTTGGACAACACAGCGGAGCGGCCTTGATTGCGGAGCATTCCAAATCCACAATCAGGAAACGACAGCTCTTTAAACGATTTAAACTAATTGCTTTAAATGGCATCACCCAGTTGAAGGTGGTGCCATTTCGTTATAACATAAGATACTCATTTTCCAATCGAATTCAGACTCATTAAAACGCACGACTATAACATTATCCCGAGTTTGGATAATCGAGGCTACCGGTTTCGTCATGTCGGAAGTCCTTACCTAGATGAGTTTTGATTTCTGCAATAGTTTTTGCACAATTACTGCTACTTCAGCTCTGGTGATGTTATCCTTCGGAGCCACCATATTGCCGCCTTTGCCAGTAATGATCCCGGTCTTTACACAGGCGGCCATACTGCTTCGGGCATACTCTGATGTTTTACCGGCATCTGCAAACCCGGCCAATATCTTTTCTGCATCTTCAGCTTGGAAATCCACCTTTAACCCAGTTATATTCATGGCTTTTGCGATCATGGTCATAGCTTGTTCACGGGTAATTTTATCTGTGGCACCAAATTTTCCATTGCCATAACCGGAGATTACTTTATACTGGTAAGCAGTCTGTATGCCACTGCTAAACCACTCGCTGCCCTGGACATCGGAGAACGCTCCCTGATCGTTTTCGGGCTTTAATCCTAAAGCCCGTACTACGATGGCGGCAAACTCCGCCCGGGTAATGTCCCTGTCAGGCTCGTAGTTTTCTTTATTTATTCCACTTACTATCATTCTTGATCCCATATCGTTGATTTCCTTTTTGGCCCAGTGTTTATCAACATCCTTGAACTCAATGGGATGCCAGATAACTGAATAGGTGCTGTTGGTCATGCTGTTAATTTGGGCATAGTATTTATTGTCGATCTGTATAATCTGGGTTGGTACGTGTATTACGGTCCCATCCTGTTCAATCACAACTGCGGTGGTAATCTTGTTCGGGTTCACCCCCTCCGGAATGGCCACGGTCCTTTTGACATAGGAGTTGAATCTATTTAGCTCAACGGCTTTATCACCACAGGTACACTTCACACTGAATTCCACCGCAGGTGCAACAACGACGAATTCACCATCTTTAGCAGAGTTCTCAACCACCTTAAGCATCTCGGTATTTGGCTTGGAGATCTGAATCTGCACTTTAATGTCTTTAAGTTCAACTTTTATGCCGAGTTGTGCCGCTACAGCGTCAATGTTAATCTGCTGGGGAGACAGGGTATAGGTTGCATTTTGGGTCTTAAGTTCCGCTATCGCCTGTTTATACTCCATATTTTTAATCATTTGTCCATTGAGTTCTCCAATTACTGCATCGGCTTCGGTATTAATAGGAATAGTAACTACTGCATTATTGCCTGTCTGCGTCAGCAGTTGTTCAAGTTTCTTTTCGTCAAGGGTTATAGTAGCTATGGTCCTGGTTCCCTCCTGGGTAATGGTCATTATGCCTTGATTTAAGGTTTCTCCATTTACTTGAATATCGACTGCATTAACTACGGCTGAATTACTGTTTTCTGTGCCTCCACTATGCGACCCTTCATCGCTGGATGAGGAATTTTGAGAACTAATTGCCTGGAACGTCCGGTTGTATTTCGCAGCATAGTCTTTGGCTGTAGACGAGACATATCCTATAATCTTTGCTGCCGCAGGAATTGTATCGGCATTATCAAATATGGTTGTATTTTTCGAGTTAAATTTAATACTGGTTAAACTTGTACACCCGCAAAAAGCATTTTCGTCTATGCTAATTACTGTTTGCGGAATGGTAATGCTGGTTAAGCTTGAACAATACCGAAACGCCCTCTGGCCGATACTAGTTACGCCTTCGGGAATGCTAATGCTGCTTAAGCCTGTGCAACCGAAAAAAGTACCATCACCTATGCTAGTTACCCCTTGCGGAATGGTAATACTGGTTAAACCTATGCAACCTAAAAAAGCACTGTTGCCTATATTAGTTACCCCTTGCGGAATAATAATACTGGTTAAGCCTGTACAATTGGAAAAAGCACACAGGCCGATAGTGGTTACTTTCTCGGGAATGGTAATACTGGTTAAACCAGTACAGCCGGAAAAAGCCATGTCATCGATAGCAGTTACTTCTAGAGGAATATCAATATTTTTTAAACCTCCGGGACACGCCATCAAAATAGTCCCTGCTTTGTTAAAAAGCATACCGCCTTCACTTGCATAGGTTGAATTATTGGCATCTACTTCAATGGCAATTAAGCCTGTGCAACCGAAAAAAGCACCGCCGCTTATATTAGTTACCGCTTGCGGAATAGTAATGCTGGTTAAGCCTGTGCAATTAGAGAAAGCATCCTCGCCAATACTGGTTACCCCTGCAGGAATGGTAATACTGGTTAAGCCTGCGGGGCATACCATCAAAACAGTCCCATCTTTGTTAAAAAGCACACCGTCCTTACTGGAATATTGTGAATTTTGACCAGCTACAGCAATGCTAGTTAATTTTGCACAACGGCCAAAAGCCTTGAAACCGATATTAGTTACACTTGCGGGAATGGTAATGCTGGTTAAGCCTGTACAGCCAGAAAAAGCATACTCGCCAATATTAGTTACTCCTTCCTGGAGCATAATACTGTTTAAGTTCGTGCATCCGTCAAAAGCATCATTACCAATACTTGTTACACTTGTAGGAACGATAACGCTGGTTAAGCCTGTGCAATCATAGAAAGCATAGTTATCAATACTAGTTACATCAACCCCACCTAATTTATCTGGAATGGTAACATCTCCTCCAGTCCCGGTGTATCCTGTAATTTTGGCTTTGCCGTCTGTTAAAGTGTAAGTGTAATCCCCATCTTGATTCTCCAGGAACGTCCGGTTGTATTTCGCAGCATAGTCTTTGGCTGTAGAGGGGTCATAACCTATAATCTCTGTTGACGCGGGAATTGTGTTGGCATTATCAAATATGGTTGTTTTGTCTGAGTTAAAGTTAATACTGGTCAAACTTATACACCCATAAAAAGAATTTTCGCCAATACTATATACTGCTTGCGGAATGGTAATACTGGTTAAACCCTTGCAACTGTTAAAAGCACTGTCTCCTATACTAGTTACTCCTTCGGGTATGGTAAAATTGGTTAAGCCTGTGCACGCAGCAAAAGTAGACTGGCCGATACTGGTTACGCCTTCGGGAATTGTAATACTGGTTAAGCTTGTGCACAAGGAAAAAGCACCCTGGCCGATACTGGTTATTCCTTGCGGAATTTCAATGCTGGATATACTACACCAAGAAAAAGCCCCGTCACCGATAGCAGTTACTTCTTGCGGAATAACAATATTTTCCAAACCTCCGGGACACACCAACAAAATAGTCCCTGCTTTGTTAAAAAGTATGCCGTTTTTACTTGCATAGGTTGAATTATTACCATCTACTTCAATAGCAATTAATCCTGTGCAAGCTAAAAAAGCCCCTGCGGGAATACTAGTTACCCCTTGAGGAATAGTAATACTGGTTAAAGAGGAACAATTATAAAAAGCCCCTGCGCCAATACTAGTTACCCCTTCGGGAATATTAATGCTGGTTAAGCCTTTGCAGCCAGAAAAAGCCATATTACCGATAGCAGTAACCCCTTCGGGAATGGTAATACTGGTTAAACCTCCGGGAACCGCCACCAAAATAGTCCCTGCTTTACTAAGAAGTATACCGTCCTGACTCCTATATTGTGAATTTTCATTATCTACTGTAATGTTAGTTAAACTTATGCAAGTGCCAAAGGCATTGTCCCCTATGCTGGTTACACTTGCGGGGATGGTAATGCCGGTTAAGCTTGTGCAAGCATAAAAAGCCCATCCGCCAATATTCGTTACTCCTTCCGGTAACGTAATACCGGTTAAGCTTGTACATCCGTAAAAAGCAGATACTCCGATATTAGTTACACTTGCAGCAACGGTAATGCCGGTTAGACCATAGCAACAATAAAAAGCATTGCGGCCAATACTAGTTACATTAACTCCGCCTAACGTACTGGGGATGGTTACATCTCCCCCGGTTCCGGTGTA
>JAQUUV010000081.1 GCA_028693695.1 Syntrophomonas sp. | reverse complement strand
CGCACTATAAGAATGAAGTTGTTAGACTTGCTGAAGCTGATGATGCATCATTTTGGGGTTCTGGAGCTCGTATTAGCGGTAATATAACACGAACAACAAAAGGTCATCCAATTTCTGAATTTTATGGATATCAAATTGATGGATTTTATGAAAGCGAAGCAGATCTTGCAGCTTCTCCAATTCCATTGGGCGTAGCAGACAGAGCATCTGTTAAACCAAATGCATGGATTGGTAAGTACAGATTTGCAGATGTTAATGGAGACGGTAAGGTTACAACAGACGACCGTACGTTCATCGGATCTCCACATCCTGATTTGATTGCCGGCTTAAATGCATCTATTACTTATAAGAACTTCGACTTTACCATGTTCTGGTATTCAACAATTGGAAACGATTTGTTTAACAATAACAAATATTTTACAGACTTCTGGTTGTTTGAAGGTAACCGTTCTACTACCATCCGTGATAAATCATGGAAAGCAGGAGCCGATAATAGCGATGCTATTCTTCCAGTTTTGGATTATGGAGATAGCTATTCAGGTACTAACTCAAACTCTTATTATGTTGAAGATGCTTCATTCTTAAGATTGAAAAATGTTGTCTTAGGTTATACTTTTCCGAAAGCGATGTTGCAGAAAGCTACTATTTCAAATTTAAGAGTTTACCTTCAGGCAGAGAATATTCTTACCATTACAGGATATTCTGGTTTGGATCCAGAATTCACAAATGCAAGTTTGAATGCTGATAGTGGTAATGACCTTCGCAGAGGTATTGATATGGGAGGTTGGCCTTCAACTATGCGTTTCTTAGTAGGTGTTAATTTTGCATTTTAAGAAGCGCTTGATCTAATTAATAATTAAAAACAGAGAATTATGAAACATAGTCTTATAGCAGCATTTGGTTTTGCTACCCTCTTAACCTTAGGATCTTGCGGTGAAGATTTTCTTTACAAAGCTCCTCAGGGTAGTATAGACCAAAATGCGTTGCAAAATGCCACAGGTGTGGAATTGGTTGTGGCAAATGCTTATGCCAATTTAACTGAAAATGGATGGGGTGCTACTCCGTTTAACTGGACTTTCGGAGGTATGTACGGTGGAGATGCCAATAAAGGATCCGATCCGGGTGACCAGTCCGTATTAAATGAAATGGAGATGTATAATACAGCATCAACCAATGGTTACCTGAATGAAAAATGGGTTTGGACGTATAAAGGATCAAAACGGGTTGCTACAGCTATGCAAATTGCAGCAGAAGCAACAGATATGGATGCAGCCTTAAAAGAAGTTCGCATGGGCGAACTTTATTTCCTGCGGGCCTTATTCTATTTTGAATCCGTAAAGGTGTTTGGTCCTTTTATTCCATATATCGACGAAAGTAACCTTGAAAATGATCCTAAAATTCATAATGATAAGGATATTTATGGCAATATCTTGGCTGACATTGATGCCGCTATAGCTAAGCTTCCTGCTACACAACCAGAAGTTGGTCGTGTAAATAGCTGGGCAGCTAAAGCATTAAAAGCAAAAATTCTTATGCAAAAAGGGGATATGGCTGCTGCTAAACCAATTCTGAAGGATGTTATTGATAATGGTAAAACATCTAATGGATTGAAATATGCTTTGGAAGATAATATGAATAATAACTGGAGTGCTTTAACGGAGAATGGTAAAGAGTCCATTTATGCTGTTCAGTTCTCTAATGATGCTCAGAATAACGGTAATGCTGGTATGTCATTGTGCTATCCACATAACTCTGGCCCAGGTGGTTGTTGTGGTTTCTACCAGCCTTCTTTTGAATTGGCAAACTCATTTCAGGTTGATGCAAATGGTCTACCTTATCTGAATGGTGAATACAGAACAAAAACTTCTGTAGCCAGAAAAGGTGGAACAGGTGAACCAGTTGGTGTAAATGAAACTTCTATTGCAGTTGACCCACGTTTAGACTTTGCGATTGGCCGTTATGGTATTCCTTATAAGGATTGGGGTACCCCAAAAGACGACTGGGTACGTAACCCAACTAACGGTGGTATTTTCCTGCCTAAGAAGCATGTTTACAGTAAGGCTGAAAAAGAGGCCGGACAAGTAGCTATTCATGATGGTTGGGCTCCGGGTTCAACAATGAATATTCAATATTTAAGTTTACGCGACTGTATGTTGTTGTATGCTGAGTGTTTGGCTAACGATGGAGATTTAAAAGGTGCTATGGATTTAGTAAATCAGATTCGTACACGTGCTGCACTTCCTGTAAATGTTATTAAAAATACTGATGGAACACCTGCAGCTCCTTATAAAATTTCAACTTATCCTCAAAATCATGCTGCATTTTCAGACAAAGCAACCTGCATTAAGGCTGTTCGCATGGAACGCAAACTTGAATTGGCTATGGAAGGACAACGTTGGTTTGACTTGCAACGTTGGGGAGGTGCCGAAATGGCTACCGAATTGAAAGCATATGTTGATTACGAAAAACAATATATTCCTAAGTTCGCTGCTGCCTCTTATTTACCTGCTGCAAGAACAATGTTCGCTGTTCCTGATGGCCAAATCCAGACAATGGGTAACGACGAAAGTGGTAATCCTTATTTGGTTCAGCCAGCTCCCTGGAAATAAATTTATTTATTCATAATTGCAAGAGGGCATCTTAGGATGCCCTCTTTTTTTAATCTAATATGTTTAACCATATGATTTATAGATTAATCTATGAAAACGGTGTATTGAGCAAAATTTTGACCGAAGAAGGCTACATTACATTAAATGTAACAACTCCTGTTTACCATTACTACCTGAAAGACTATCAAGGCAACAACCGTGTGGTAATTGATCAGAGTGGGGTTGTTGAGCAAGTAAACCATTATTATCCGTTTGGAATGACCTATGGAGATGGCATTGCAACGAGTAACCAGCCCTACAAATACAACGACAAAGAGCTTGATCGTATGCATGGGCTGGATTGGTATGATTACGGCGCCAGGTTCTATGACTCTGCTCTGGGGAGGTGGCACAGTGTGGATCCAATGGCAGAGAAAATGCCTTGGGTTTCTCCGTATGTGTATTGTTCTGACAATCCAATAAACATGATTGACCCTGATGGCAGAGATGCGATTTATATTGCTTTTCCAAAATATAGAGCAAACGGCATTCCATTTACAGGACACGCAGGGGCATTGTTAATTGACAATAAAACAGGGGCGACAAAATACTACGAATACGGCAGATACGATAAAGAGGGTAAAGGTTTAGTAAGAACCGTTGGTGTTTCAAATGTTGTTATAGGAAAAGACGGAAAGCCTACCACTGAAAGTTTAAACAAAGTAATGAAACAACTTTCTGATAAATCGGGTCACGGTGGCGACATAGAGGGTGCTTATGTCATAAGCGATAAATTCAAAGAAATGAATGATTACGCTAAAAGTAAAATGGCTGAAAACAGTGACCCAAATAGAACTGAGTACTCTATAACAGGTAATAATTGTGCAACTTTTGCCGAAGACGTTATTACACAGGATAAAAGTGTCGATAAGCCAGGTAGCGTAGTCAATAGCCCTGTAAATATTGTAAATGAGTATCAGGAAGAGGGTAATGCAAAAGTTCAATACCAATCAAAAACTCAAACCACCACAATAGGTACAGGTAACGAAAAGGACGCAAAAGTAAAAAAATGAAACTATGAAAACTAAAATGTTATATCTGTTCGCAGGAATAATAATAGTCGGTATGGTTTTATTCATTACTTGGCTATTTAATCGACCTTGCGAACAATGGGAAAAACCAGCAAATGTGCCTGTTTCGGCTGTTTGGAAAGGTGGTTGCGATGGTGGAAATTGGGTGGAATTGGTAGATGTTAAGGCAGATACTATTCGATTACGAATTTACCGTGATTGGAACGGTGATTTGATATTAGACGCAGATTTTGTTTCTGAAAATTGCAATAATTTACAACTAACAAAAGAAAATTGGAATGAATTTATTTCATATTTTGACGGAAAAAAGATTTACAGCAAAATTCAATCAGATAGTAGTTATTGCCAATTTGTCCCTGTTTTTCCTGCATATTACGAGGAAAAAATAAAATAAGAACAGCCCGCATTTGCGGGCTGTTCTTATTTTAAAGCTGCGAAGCAGCAAGAAAAGGGGGGCAGGGATTTTGCGTCAAAGCCGCAAAGACAAAACAGGTTTTACACGGTTTTTGTCCGTTTCGGTCTTATTTGCCACCAAAAAGCACCGTTTCCCGAAAAAGTTATCAACACCCGCCGTTTTTCTTCCAAATCATTTTTTTTACAGGCTTTTACCTCTCTTTTTCTCTCTTTATCCCTCTTTTTTAGAGCCCCTTTACAATCCGCTGAAACGCCTGTTTGTAAAGGGGTTGCGCCTCCTTCCCTCGTTGTCCATTTTCTCAATCTCATTCAATCGCTTAAGCATTGCCGGGTCTTTAAGTAAGTCTTTATCCTCGCTTTCTCCGAGCAGATAGCCAACGGTTGTGTCAAGTATTTTAGCCAACCTTACGACAACGTCAATAGTGTGTTTTGCTTCCTCTCTTTCGTCTCTGCCAATAATGGAATGGTGAAAACCAACTTTTTTGGCAAGCTTCGTTTAGGAAAATACTTTAGCTTCCCTGCAATCTTTTATTTTTTTACTGAATGTTATCACTTTATGCTATTAAATACGCTTCAAATACCTCAGGAGCTTTTTTCTGATCCTGCTAAAACAAAGAAAATGCTGAAACTATTATGAATAACCTTTGAAGACAAAGATTATTTGAATACTAACCAGATTCCTCTTGTTTATCAGCTTATTCCAGGGGGCATGACTTCAAGGTTTGGAACCAGAATTTATACATGTCTATCTCAGCTATTATTCAAACCTGCTGCTGACTCTGGTTGCGAAACTTTTTTATCAAAAATAAAGCAAGAAAGTAATTATAAATAACTGTAATTTTCGATCTTTGTAGACACCTTTTGTTCTTAAATCTATTTTTAAAGTAAGATCTAATACGTAAAATGAATAATTTTAGAAGTTTAGTACTGATTCCATTATTTTATCTCCTTGTTTTACCCAATGTATGGGCACAGCAAAAAGGAAAACTTAGTATGTGATATGATAAACACGGTAATATTCTTACTATGATAAGATATGGTAAGCAAAATTCTGGATATGGCTTAATCGATAGTCTTACGTTAACATATAATGGAAATCAATTAAAGAAAGTAACAGATACAGCCAGCGACCCATTGTATCTGGGAGCATTTCATTTTCAGGATGGAGGTAATGTTGCTGTAGAATATTTGTATGATACAAATGGTAATATGACAGTAGATTATAACAAAAAGATATCCAAGATTCAATATAATCAATTAAATTTGCCAAATAAGTTGCAGTTTACTTACGGACATACAACTAGTTACCGGTATGGAGCTGATGGGACTAAACGTAATGTGACGCATGTAACATCTACAACTAATTTGCTTGTACCGATGGGAAGTATTGTTGCGGTCCCTGCAAATCAAATAGCATCGACCATGCAGACTGATTATTGCGGGAATTTAATCTATGAAAACGGTGTATTGAGCAAAATTTTGACCGAAGAAGGCTACATTACATTAAATGGAACAACACCTGTTTACCATTACTACCTGAAAGACCATCAAGGCAACAACCGTGTGGTAATTGATCAGAGTGGGGTTGTTGAGCAAGTAAACCATTATTATCCGTTTGGAATGACCTATGGAGATGGTATCGCAACGAGTAACCAGCCCTACAAATACAACGGCAAAGAACTTGATCGTATGCATGGGCTGGATTGGTATGATTACGGCGCGAGGTTCTATGACCCGGCGCTGGGGAGGTTCCACACTGTTGACCCTTTAGCTGACCATCCAAAACAAATTGGCACATCACCTTATTCATATTCTGCAAACAATCCTATCAGATACATTGACCCAACAGGAATGATTTGGGAAGACCCCAAACAAGCCAAAAAATTAAATAAATCTATAAACAACAGGATTGAAAGCATAGAAAAGAATAGCACGAAAATCCAAGCCCAAATTGACAAAGGTGGTTTGAGTGAAAAAAAAATAGCGAAACTAGAAGGTAAACTTGCTGAAAATAGTCAGAAAACTGAATTGTTAAATCAGTCTCTTTCAGATATTAAGTCTGTTGGAGATGCACCTGAAACATATAAACTTGCAGGACCAAGCAGTAGTGATGGGATCCACGGAGTTGTTAAAAGTGCAGATGGTGTCATAAAAATAGAAGGAAGTAATACTGGACTTCATATTCACGAAATGCGGCATGTCGGACAGTCTATTGAAGCGGGAGGGGTGAAATTTAACAAAGATGGTAAATTGCTAAATGCAGCGACTACAAAAGAAGGAACACGAATTAATGAAGTTAATGCTTACCAAGTTCAATATTCTTATGACGGTTCATACCCAGCGGGGGCAAGTTCCCTAAAAGATATAAATGGTACAACATTGATGCAAATAAAAACAGAAGATGGTAGAATCGTTTATGAAAAACTAAAAGATTAAAAGTAATGAGAAAGCTATTATTTATTTTGCCATTGGTTTTTCAATTAATTGGCTGCGCCACAATGAAAAGTCAGAAAGTAGAAAGTCGAAATGTAACAGGGCTATATGAGAGACAAAAAAGTACAGAGAGATTGGAGCTAAAAACCGATGGTACTTATATGTTGATGAGACCTGAAGTTTTATTTACTCCGATTGTTGAGCAATGCGACAATGCTTCAAAAGGCAAATGGACACTTGTTGCAGATAATGTGCTTGAAATAACAAGTGAAAACTACTACTTACAGCAAAAAGGATTTGAATATGAATTGAAAAAAGAAAATAAATTTTCACAGGATAGTTTGTATGTAATAGTGGTTTTTCCTACTGATTTTCATCCTGTAAAGTTGGGTCTTGCGTTCAATAATAACAACAGCAAATCCATTATAACTGAAAAAACATCTATTTCATTACCTAAATCAAAACACTTGTGGGATAGAAAAACGGGTGCTAACCTAATCAGTTTTAATGTCAATGCTGATGTGTCAGGTACGGTACTGTATAAAAGCAGGGTATTGTTTAGAATTTTTGAAGAGTATGTTGATACCGAAAAGTATAATCATCTTACCATTACTTTGCCAAATTTTGACCGATGTTTTTTTGAATTTGAACCTTATTATCAAGAGTTAATCTATATTAAAGGGGAGAATCAAATATTGTGGCAGGGCGATATTTGGGAAAAATAAAACTAGTAAATCAATAAAGCCATTCGTTGAGTGGCTTTATTGATTTACAAAGCGGTTACATTTTTCTGAAAGAACATAGCCGATCAGTAACGAGCTTTTCTCTGATTCTGCTAAAACAAAGAAAATGCTGAAATTATTATGAATAGCCTGTGGAGACAAAGAATATTTGAATACGAACCAGATTCCTCTTGTTTATCAGCTTATTCCTGGGGGGAATGACTTCAAGGTTTGGAAACAGAAATTATACATGCTTTCTCAGCTATTTTTCAATCCTGTTACTGACTCTGGTTGCGAAATTTTTTTAATCAAAAATAAAGCAAGAAAGTAATTATAAATAACTGTAATTTTCGATCTTTGTAGATACCTTTTGTCCTTAAATCTTTTGTTAAAGTAAGATCTAATACGTAAAATGAATAATTTTAGAAATTTAGTACTGATTCCGTTGTTTTGTCTCCTTGTTTTACCTAATGTATGGGCACAGCAAAATGGAAAACTTAAAATGTGGTATGATAAACCTGCTAAAGTATGGAACGAAGCACTTCCGATTGGTAATGGTCGTCTGGCTGCGATGGTTTTCGGTGATCCTGTTAATGAAAAACTACAGTTAAATGAAAGCACTTTTTGGTCAGGAGGGCCATCCCGCAATGATAATCCGGATGGTTTATCCGTGCTTGACTCGGTGCGATATTATATTTTTAAAGAGGACTACCAGCGAGCTGATGTCCTGGCAAACAGAGGACTTAGTGCAAAACAATTACATGGTTCCATGTTTCAGGTGGTTGGTAACCTGAACCTTACGTTTAATGGGATTGATAGCTATACAGATTATTACAGGGAACTCAATCTTGAAAAGGCTGTTTTTACTACTTCATATAAAGTGGATGGGGTAACTTATAAAAGAGAAGTTTTTGCATCGAAACCCGATCAGGTAATTGTCGTAAAACTTTCGGCTGATAAACCTGGGCAAATCTCTTTTGCGGCAAGTTTTGATGGACCTTTGCAGAAATCGGCAAGGGTATTGGATACTAATACTCTCGAAATGACTGGAATATCGGGAACTCATGAAGGAGTAACCGGACAGGTAAAAATCGATGCTCGTGCGAAAATCCTAAATTCGGGTGGGACTACAACAATTGAGGCAAATAAAATTAAGGTAAGTAAGGCTAATGAGGTTGTTATATTGATTTCTATTGCAACCAATTTTACTGATTATAAAACTTTATCGGCAGATGAAACTAAGCAATGTGCCAACTATCTTGCAGTAGCAGAGAAAAAGCCTT
>JAQUUV010000080.1:4662-8575 GCA_028693695.1 Syntrophomonas sp. | reverse complement strand
ACTCAAGCAGCAGAGGCACAGCAGTCAGCTCAGATTAGCTGGAAGCTACCCGGGCTGGGCAAGCTGAGCGGAAATATGATTCTGGCCCCTAATGGCAAGCTATTGATACCATTAGGTAATAAAATAGTATGCGTCGATTTACAGGGAAAAGTGCTCTGGGAAACGAAAGGATCTTCTTCCGGTGCTATGGGGCAACCGATTATTGGTGAAAATGATTCCATTTATGCCGCCAATGCCTCCTCAGTTCAGGAAACCAAGCTGAATGGGACCAATGCCTGGAGCTTTTCCGTTTATTCCGGAGCGAAGGGGAGCAAAGCACCTCTATTGGCGAGCGGCCTTAATAATATCCTGTATCTGCCTTTACCTAATGCCCTTTATGCGGTAAATCTCTCTGGTCACTATGTGTGGATGCTATCACCCTGGGATTCATCAGAAGCAAATAATACTAAACTGACTACTACTAGAGAATTTCTAGCCTGTACTGCAGATAAACAAGCCTTTTATGTGGTGTATGGGGAAAAAGGCAGTTACCGGCTAGCGGCCATTAGCAATCAGGGTAAATTCTTATGGACTTATTGGTTGGGAGATATAACTCGGGCCAACCTTTTGACTGCTGAGGATGGGAGATTAATAGTCACTGCGAGCTTTAATAAAAGTTCGGGTAGTACAGGGAGGAAGACGAGTGGAAGTACAGCCGGAAGCACCAAGAAATCAGCTGCATTAAAGACCGGGAAAGTATATAGTTTTCGGATTGAAAACGGAAGTTCTCCAGAATGGCAGTATACATTGAAGACGACGACTGACTTAAGCATGTCGGTTCTATATAAAAATAAGATCCTTTATTTAACCGGAGGTAATAAGCTTTTTGCCCTCAATGCAGGTAACGGCTCGATAATATGGGAGGAGCCCCTGTTGAATTTGGTATCCCCGCCGGTAGTAGACCCACAGACGGAGCGCATTTATGCTGGAAGCAGCGATGGAGCTCTCTTCGCCGTAAATCAAACTGGTCGCATGGACTGGAACCGAACTTTAGATGGTTCTATCGATCGAGCTCCCTTGGTTGGTCCGGATGGTTTCCTATATGTATTTACCCAAAAAGGCAGTCTATATAAAATTAGAGACAATATGAAATGAGAGGTGGGCTTATGTCCTGCATTAAATATGCCCTATTTACAGTAGCAGTAATGATATTCGTCATAACGAGCCTATTTGGTGGGGGGATGTCTGAAGGAGCGGCTATGCCGTTGAATGACCTTCAGGGTCACTGGGTCAGACAGGCGGTTTCCCGTGCAGTGGCATTAGACCTTATTAGTGGTTATCCCGATGGTCAATTTAAACCGGAGCAGGAAATTTCACAGATTGAAGCTCTGGTTTTATTCATGCGGGCAGAAGGTTTTAATTTTGATAAGGCCGCTGCTCAGAAGAAAACGGGGAAAGTGCCCACTCAGCAGGTCAAGAATCCACAAATACCCTGGGGACAGAGTTATCTGGATGCAGCGGCTGAGAACCAGTTTTTATCAGCGGAAGAAGTTGCAAATTTTAACCCTCAGGTATCTATGACCAGAGCCCAAATAGCTGCACTGCTTACTCGTATGCTGCAGCTGCCGCTGGTGGATCAGACCGTTGATGCTTCGGGGAGCATCGCTTTTTCGGATCTAGCAACAACTCCTTCCGCTTACCTTCCTTATGTACTGTCGATTGCGGACGCGGGAATCATGACTGGTTATCAGGATGGAAGCTTTGGCCCCAACATGGGACTTAAAAGGAGTGAAGCCGCAGCTCTGCTGTCGAAGCTGATGGAGCAACGCTGGGCCAAGGTTCCTGATGATAGGAGGCTAGTGGGCTGGGTTAAGCAATTGAGCCAACAGAAAGATTCATTAGAGATAGAACTGGTCTCTCTACAGGGCACGAAAAAGGTGAAGTTAGACCCGAACGTACAATGTTTTAAAGGTGCGCAAGAGTGCCTGCCACGGGAGTCTATAGACTATCAGGTGGAAGTCTTGTTAAATAGCAAGAAACAGGCAGCCTGCATCTCTCTGCTGGAGAGGCGTAACATGGTGGCGACTGATGAACAAATAATCGGTACGGTAAAATCGGTTGCGGTAGGTAAGGACAGCTTGCTGGTAATAAGCGATCTTGACTGTCAGGAAAAGCAGTTGCCATTAGCATGGGATGCGGTCATGGATGGTACCATCAAGGGAGGAAACGCCAAGGGCTTTCAATCCTTAAAACCATTGACCTTCGTTAAGGTTTTCTTGAAAGATGGCCAAGTTTCCAGAGTTACCGGGTTAGAGACGAAAAGTATCTCTGGAACGGTCAAAAGTTTATCCGGTCGTCGTTTAGATCTGGATGGTAAGGCTTCTAAGATTGGAATTCCCGAATGGTTTAATTACTGGGATAGGGCCCGTGTAGTAGATAAAGAAGGAAAAAAATCCGGCAATGTAACGCGTGGAGACAAGGTCAAAATTACCTACCTGGATACTATCCCCGGAGAAATCGATGATGAAATACCCTTGGAGATCGTAGTTTCCTCCGCATCAACATTAAAGAAAGTAAGCGGGGAGGTTCAGACTAGCGGTAGTTCAGAACAAATCACCTTGAAGAAGGACAAAGTTTATCAGATTGACTCGTCCGCAACTGTATACCTGTCAGATGGTACACAGGCTACTTTCGGCACTATTAGAACTACGGACAAAGTGGAGATGCAGGTGGACGGAGCTGGTGTGGTCATGAAGATAACGATCGTATTGAAAAAGATAAGCGGAGAGGTTCAGGGTAAGAGTGGTACTGAAGGTCATTACCAGATTACTTTAAAGACGGATAAAGTCTATGCATTCGACTCGACCGCGATTATATACCAGGCGGATAATACCACGACAACTTTTGATCATATTCAAATAGCAGACCAGGTTGATATAGAAGTGGACGGGGCGGGCGTAGCCATGAAGGTTACGATTGCTGAGGACAGTAACCCTTAGTGGCCAATACCTTATTTCGATTTTTTGGCTTTTATCCTAGCCCGGATAGCATCGGTCTCCTCCAAACTCAGACGCCTCATGATACGTACATCTTTGGTTTTACGGAAATCAATCTCAAACGGCGAATTTTCAAAATTGCCATTCTTGTCTAAGACGACTCGCACTACCGGTTGCCGGGGATTTATTTTAGTGATATCGGTTACAAGAGCGATTTGACCAGTACTTAACAACAGTAAAATTCCTGTCGGGTATATGGCTATATTGGAAATAAAGGCTTCAACCACCTCGGGATCGAAATAGCTTCCTGCCAGTTTACGCAATACAATTACTCCGTCGATGGTGGAATACCCTTTACGGTAAGGCCGATCAGAGACAACTGCATCGTATGTATCCGCTACAGCAGCAATTTTGCCGAATACGATAATTTGCTTCCCCAGAAACTGCCGGGGATAACCAGAACCATCTACTCGTTCGTGATGTTGAAAGGATATGTGGGCAGCAGTTGTAGAAATATCTCGATATGATCTTAATATATTAAATCCCACTTCGGGGTGATGCTGGATTATTTCGTTTTCCTGCGCAGATAATGGCCCCGGTTTATTTAGGATAGAGGGGTTTATGGCAATCATACCTATATCGTGCAATAAGGCGCCCAAACCGAGTTCCGTTAGAGTTCCTTCGCCATATCCCATTGAAAGACCGGTCATTATCGAAAAAACAGCTACATTAATCGAATGAAACAGAAGGTAGTCGTCGTAGGTGCGTATGTCTTCCAATTGGATGGGAATATTTCGGTTGGACATAATGTCTTCAATAAGCAACTTAACGCCTTTATACATCATTTCCATATCCATTTTTTTATTACTGGTAAAATTACTTATTGAATTTCTAAGCGTTTTAGAAACAGCAGTCATTACCTGGGCAGAAATAATATC
>JAQUUV010000080.1:0-4562 GCA_028693695.1 Syntrophomonas sp. | reverse complement strand
CCGGATATTCTGCCCAGGTATTTGTGGATTTGCATAGGGGTACAACGGCATTCCAAATCTGAGCCAAAATTCCCGCAGAGGCACGGATTCATAGAAGCGATGAGAGCGAAATCGGCAGGGTAGGTATAGGTGGAGTGAGCTCGGGCAATGGTTACCATTTTATCCTCCAGGGGCTGGCGCAAGCCTTCCAGTAAATCACGGTTGAATTCAGGTAGTTCGTCTAGAAACAAGACCCCATTTTGAGCCAGACTGATTTCTCCAGGCTTAGGAACACGTCCTCCTCCAATTATGCTGGAAGTGGAAGCGTTTTTATGTGGGGTTCGGAAAGGACGCTGGGTTATCAAGGGGTTGGTACTGTTCAGCAGATTGGCTACCGAATAAATGCGAGTAGTTTCTAGGACTTCCTGCCTGGTCATTTCCGGCAGTATACCTGGCATTCTGCGGGCCAACATGGTTTTGCCGCCACCTGGTGGACCAATTAATATCACATTGTGGAGACCAGCAGCAGCTATCTGCAAAGCCCTTTTGGCATTCTCCTGTCCTTTCACTTCTGAAAAATCTGGCATATTAACATTTCCACTGTCATATCCGCCCGAATCGAGATATTCTACGGTTTCCAGTGGTTTTTCCCCGTTAATAAAATCGCAAATATCACATAAATGTGAAACCTGGTAGGAGGTTACTTCCCTCACCAGGGCAGCCTCGGCACTATTTTCGGCCGGTATTACCAAGCAAAGGTCCTCCGGCGATGCTTCCAGTTCCAGAGCCATGGGCAGAATCCCCGGCACTGATCTTACCGCACCATTTAGCGATAGTTCTCCCGCCAGAAAGTATTTCTCAGGTAATTCCTTGGTCAACTGACCCGTAGCCAGCAGGATACCGATCGCAATAGCCAGGTCAAAGTGGCTGCCTTCCTTTTTAAAATCTGCCGGCGCTAGATTGACAATAATTTTGCGGTTGGGGAAGTCAAAGCCTGAATTTTTTATTGCCGACCTTACCCTCTCACGGGCTTCCTTTATTGCAACGGAGGCAAGTCCTACAATTTCGAATCCGGGCAACCCGTTCTGTATGTCTACCTCTACTTTAACAGGTTTGGCTTCTATTCCAGTGAGCGCCAAGGTATTGGTTATAGCGAGCATTAATAACACACTCCGAATATTTGTTTGGTACAATATTCTCCAACAAATGTTAAAATCCTGCTGAAAATGTAGAAATAGTATATTGATGTATTTTAAGGATTGTCTATTTGACACGTAATCTATAGCAACGATAGCCAGCCACCATATATCTATGAACTAAACGATTAAGGGAAGATAAAGATGTAATAATCATCTAATATCGAGCATAGCAGGTAGCGCTCACTTATCAGAAAATATTTTTCTAGTATAATTTTCAAAAGAAGGAAAATAGGAACATAAGTAGAAATGTATAAGTTGTTTATAATTCTATATTACGAGGAGGATGTGCTTGTGAGAATAAAAAATCGGAGCATGTTGGTTTACGGACTGATATTGATGTTTCTTTTCTCAATTGTCAGTCCAGGCCTGGCATCTCCAACCAGCAGCCAGCCAGAATCATCAGCCAGTAAAATAACATCGGCATTTAAAGATGTTACTGACCAGGATGACAATCTGGCCTTTATTAATTATTTAAACAGCAGAGGAATTATCAAAGGCTTTCCCGATGGAACATTCCATTCCAGCGAAGGACTGACCCGCGCCCAGGCGGCCAGTATCGTAGTATTGGCCGGAGGCGCGCAAGTAGAACCCACTCAGCCAAGTCCTTTCCAGGATGTGCAGGCCAATCATTGGGCTCGGGCCAGCATAGCTGCCGCTGTTAAGGCCGGCTATATTAGCGGCTTTCCCGATAAGAGCTTCCGTCCGGAAGAAAAATTAAGCCGGGCGCAGGCCGCCAGTCTGATTCTGCGTTTATCCAAGCAATCACTAAATAAAACAGAACTTCCCCAATTAAGCGACATGAACAGCAGCCATTGGGCAGCTCCCGCCGTAGCGGTAGGAATTGCCTCTGGCATGTTGAAGTTGAGTGCTGACCAAAAACAAGTCTATCCCGAACAAGCCATGACCAGAGGAGATCTGGCCCGGGCACTGGGAGTCTTGTTGACCAAAGATCCTGATTTAAGCCAGGCTTCCCTGGCGGGAAAAATTAATGTAAAAAGCGGCAAGGTAACCATCCAAAGCGGCAGTCAGGAAGCCACAACCGTAAACGGCAGTTCCGTAATTGTCGCCGGAGATATCATTAACACCGATAAAGATGCCGAAGCAGACATCATCTATGATGACGGCAGTGGATTATTGCTCAAGGGAGATAGTCAGCTGATCGTAAAAGAAGCACGCGGTCGATCCTATATAAAAGTAGATGGCAGTGCCGGAATAGCAGTGGACTGGTTGCTGGTAGATCTGAAAAAAGGACAGATCTTTGGAGCACTGGCAACCAGCAGCCAAGTAGAGGAAAGCCAACCCAGCACTGAAAAAAAGACCACTAGCTATTTGAGCGAGAAAAAACTGCTGGCCAGTTTAAATACCAGTGTATTGCTAGCGACAGAACCGGAAAGCACTGAGACCATGCCCTGGTATAAAACCGCCCAGACCAAAAAAGTAAAAGTAACAGTCGATATGCCCTGGGGGGTGGCTGCAATCAGAGGCACCTTCTGGAACAATATGGTAAACGCCAATGGTAGTGGTACTACCTCCATCCTGACCGGCAACGGAGAAGTAACGGCCGGCGGCCAGACCGTTAGCCTGATAGCCGGTCAGGCCACCCAGGGAACCAATGCCAATACCCCACCTGCACCAGCGCAGACCATGACTGCTGCCCAGATGGGCGTTTGGGTACAGGTCGCAACCTGGGCCCAGCAGAGAGCAGAAGCAATCCAGCAGAACCAGGCAGTCAGTCCACAGGGGCCGGCAGTTAATGCTCAAATTCAGCCTACTCAGCCAATAGCAAACAATATCGTGCAAACGATTAAAAATGCGATCAGTGAAGCACAGACGGCGGCCAGCAGTAATGCAACCACGACCACGAGCACCAGCAGTAATAGTAATAATAGTAGTAGAGGTAACCCTACGACTCCGCTTGGTGCCAATTTGGGCAGCTATACTCTGACTGACAGGGTAACAGTTACGGATGCAGTATATGGCAGCAGTCAGGTTTTGACCCAGGATTTCAGCCTTAGTCCTTCGGCAGACCTGGCCGCCCGGGCCACCTATTATACCCTCTGGGCCAAAAATAGCAGTGGCTACTATGTCAAGCTCGCCAGAAAGATGCTTACTGAATCATACCGTCATTTGGAAAAGATTCTGAACCCGGACAACCTGTATGTGTCCTTCGACAATGGTACTGCGTCCTCTTCCGGCACGGTTGGGGTGGCAGGTTTGACCAGCAGCACCAACAGTTTGACTAATTTGGTGACGAGAACAATTTCCGGTACCATTTCTCTGCCGACTGGGATGGTGGCACCGGCCGGAGGAATCAATATCAGGCTGAGTGCCTATAGTTCCAGTAACATAGATATATCCTATACTTATAGACAAGAAATTACCATTCCCTCCGGGAGCAATGCCGCTAGGTATGCGTTTTTAGTACCAGCCAATAATAATGCCAATAGCGGATATAATATAAACTATAATATTATTGGTACCTACACTGAAAAATATGTCATGAGTGGCAGAACCTACATCCAAGTAAATGTGGCCACCGCTGATCAGACCCAGGATTTCAACATTCAACTGGGCAGGGTTATTTCTGGGAAGATAGCTCTACCTGCGGCGACTACTACCGATTTATGGTTTAACATTACCGCATGGTCGTCTGATGCAAATAATAATTACTACAGTACTAGTTGCAAAATAGCGACTGGTCAAAGCGAAATACCGTACTCTTTTGTAGTGCCGGCTGGTAATTATAAGATTTATTATCACATATCTAATAATTCCAGCAGTGAAAATGACTACTTAACCAGCAACAGATATCTGAATCGAGCTTATTACAATAGCACAGTAACAACTGGTTTAGAATCTAATGCCACCGTAATAACCGTGCCGTCTGATACGGACGTAGCCGACATTAACCTCAATGTAATAGGGGGAAATAAGATCTCTGGAACAGTGACCCTGGCCAACAATGTGCTGGCACCAGCAGGTGGACAAAGTGTCTATGTTCAATATCATCTTTCCAATAGCGGTGAATATTTTGCAATCAACTTTACTATCCCGGCCAACAGCAATTCGGTCAACTATGTCCTGGTGGTACCAGCGGGGGTTTATGAAGTAGACAGTGGCGCCAGTGGTTATACTAGTACAACTGCTTATTATGTAGATGCCAGCAGTGGCGATGCGACCGCCAATCTGGTATTAACTCCTTATTACAGCACAAATATGAGTGGCTGGCCAACTTCTAACTCATATCCGACGATTGTTCAGGATTATGTTTATGGTGGTTCAGTCCTGGTAGGCAACAGCATTTTCCCCATCGCTTCGCCGGGATTTACTGCGGATAATATCCTCAATTCATACACTAATTCATACACTAATTCATACACTAAT
>JAQUUV010000002.1:31349-40463 GCA_028693695.1 Syntrophomonas sp. | reverse complement strand
CGGGATGAACATGCACTCCAACTATACTGGGAATACAGTCTATGCCTTTACAAACTCGGAGAATGTGCGGAGGCTCTATCAATGGTTGAACAAGGGTTATCCCAATACCCTGACTGTCGAGAGCTGTATTATATTAAAGGTCAAATTTACTATGAAATGGGCATGTTACGTCATAGCCAGGAATATTTTTTAAAATTCATTGCTATTAAAACCAGCTTTCTGAAATATACGGAGGGGATGGCTGTAAATTACAAAGCGTATGGTTATTTAACCGCAATATCTGTTCGTGATGGAAAATGCGAAGAAGCACTTTACTACTTGCAGCTGTTTGTGAAGGCAAACCCGGATATTTCTATCCTTAAAAAGCTGTGCTTATTATTATTGAAGTCAGGTATTGATGAACATACCTTAATCGAAATCCTTGTCACAAGTGATTTGATTTCAGAACTTGCTCTTGTTCAGCTACTCTTGATGAGTAGAGAATATGGAGCATGTCTGGATGTTATTAAACATTTTGGGAAAGAAAACGAGTTCCACTTGGAATGGATGCAGTGCCAGCTGCATTTAGGCAGATATAACCAGGTTCAACACATGATTGATGGAACTATACCCCCAATTCCCATGGGTCGGGACACAGCAATATATTATTGTGTATCAAGATGTCTGGAAAACCCTCGACAAAGTTCTCGTGAATTCCTATTGAAGCTAGACCGTAACTTACCAGAGGTTCAGGCTTGTTTATGGATTGAAGAATTAATATTTAAAAATACTAATTCGCCAGTCGAATTGTCAGATATTAATGTTCAAGATGTTATAAAGAAAATTGCTTTAACAATTTATACCTTGGGCGATACATGTTTGGCTTTTGATATCATACAGAACTGTTTTTCCTACAATAGGCAGGAAGCTTATACTCAACTGGGCCGCGAAGCTTTTGCTAATGATTTTTTCAAGGAGGCCAAGACCCTCTTGGAAAGGAGTCTATCTCAGGAAGATGAAAAAGCAGAAGACTATTATAAGCTTGGCATAGTATGCGGTGGATTGGGACTTTATGAACAGGCTTTGGAATATCTTTTGCGAGCTGCAGCTTTGAATTCGGAAAATCAGATTTATCCTTGTCTCGTTTATGAATTCCTGGCTATTTATGAAATTGAAATTCTGGTTAAAAAGCTAGACTCATTTATAGAAAATCTATCCCTGAAAAATGAATTGTTACGTTTATGTACTCTTAAATGTAAATCGAAAAGATTAAGACAGTTAATCGAACAGCAAGGAAATGACGGAAGAGGAGCAGCTGTTATTTATAATCATTTCGATATTTGGTCTCTGGTGAATGATAGGAATGAGGAGGCAGAATGAATCGTAAACGTTTAAGCCTGTGTATGATTGCCAAAAACGAAGCGGAAAATATCAGCCGTTGTATTAGCAGCCTTAGAGGTTTAGCAGATGAAATCATTGTTGTGGATACTGGCTCAATGGACCGAACTGCGGATATCGCTCTGTCCCAGGGTGCAAAAGTCATTTCGATGAAATGGGAAGATGATTTCAGTAAGGCACGTAATTTATCACTGGATCATGCTCAAGGTGATTGGGTTCTCTGTCTCGACTGTGATGAGGAACTTTATGCGGAAAGCCTGCTGGAGCTGGAGAAACTTATAAACACAGAAGGCCCTGAAGCATATTTTATCCAGATCGTTAACACTACTGCAGAGGGCATGGAGCTGACCGTACCAGGACTTCGTTTGTTTAGGAACAGGAAAGAGTACCGTTTTACTGGATGTATCCATGAACAAATCCTTCCAGCTATTGTTCAGCACTGTGATCAAAGCAGAATCCTGCCAAGCAATGTTCTGGTTCACCATTCTGGATACAACCAAAAACTAACCAACATATCGGCAAAGATCCAAAGAAATATGAGGATTTTAGAGAGTATTCCCGAAGAGAAGAGAGATGGCTTCTATTTTTATAATCTGGGCACCGAGTATCTGCGTCTATGTAAAAGAGAAGAGGCTCTGGCTCATTTTATTAAATCTGCATCATTAACCCATCCCGGACAGGGTTATGGCCCGATAATGATAAAAAGAATGATTACGTTGTTGTTTGAATTAGGAAAATATAAAAAGGCCGGGCAATATCTAGAACATTACCGTGCTATATACAAGGATTACAATGATCTCGTATTACTTACAGGTATATGCCATTATATGTGCGGTCGATATTCTGAGGCAGGAAATATAATTAAAGAGTATCTAGCCTTACCGTCACCGCCCCAATGGTATCCAATTGAAAGCGCTTTTATTACCCAAACACCACAAGAACTAATTGAATCAGCGGTTCAGCATGCGGTTATTAGAGACTACCCAGTTTTAAGTATCTGTATTATTGGAAACAATGAGGCTGCCACTCTAGCTACCTGTATTAAGAGCGTAAATGAGATAGCTTCTCAGGTAGTATATGTAGATACTGGTTCAACAGATTTAAGTCGAGAAATTGCGTTTGAATTAGGTGCGGAAGTCTATTCTGTTCCCTGGGCGTATGACTTTTCAGCTATTCGCAATTATGCATTAGACCAGGCTCAAGGGGAATGGATTCTGGTATTGGATGCAGACGAAGTATTGCCGGAGACGAGTGTAATGCCGGTTATCAGGGCCATAAAAAGCGAATCTTCTCCAGCTTACCTGGTTAAAGTTAATACACCTTTAGACCAGAATCAATCAGCTCAAAACTGGCAGCTTTCCGGCAGCGTAAGACTTTATCGCAGTAAAATGCTGCGTTACCAGGGAGTCCTGGCAGAGGAGCTGTTATTTGAAGGAAGCAACCCTGTAATTGAACCTGAACCTATTTCCGATCTGGAAATAGTCCACCTTCATTTCCAATCTCCCTTAGAGCATATTTCTGAAAAGAGGAAAATATGGGAGGAAACGATTTTACGGGAATGGTCAGAGGATATTCCCGTAATACATTTCTTGCTTGGAAAAGAGGCCTTTTACGCCCAGGAAATTCAAAAGGCGGCTGAGTATTTTAGTTGTTACTTTCAGGCTGAATGCAGAAATGAAAGCGCAGCATTTTATTACTATACGATGTCTCTTATCAACAGCGGTCAATATGAACAGGCTATTAAAATAGCGGAAGAAGCCCAAAAAGCTTTTCCTGATTATACGGATCTTTTTTACCTGACGGGCATTGCCTATGGCCTTACCGGTCAAGTGAAAGAGGCAGAAGGTATGATGCTTGAGTGCCTTAAAATGGGGGAGGCGGCATGGTGGAAATACCTGTGCAGTCCCGGAACAGGTCACTATAAGGCGCTTCTTTCTCTGGGAACAATATATGTGCGGCAGGGTAGATTACAAGAAGCTGTAAATGTATTTCTACAGGCAGCTAAGATCCCGCAAAGTAGTGAACAGGCTATTGTACATCTGGCAGCTCTGCAAGGAGGACTGAGCTTTTCAATCGATATTCTACTTAAAAACCAGGGCTTATTCAATTGGAGGAATACCATAATAGTGGCACAAACCTTCGCCAAGATGGGCAACCGAATGAAAAGCTGGGAATGTTTAAGGCTCCTTGATGAACAGACAGTAGACCAACCAGAGTTTCTTGACAGAATGATTGGTTTGGTAGAAACCGTTATATTTAATGTTAAAGGTCAGTTATTACAGCATACGCCAGACCATCCCATATTAAAATATGTCTAAACGGGAGGAACTGAAACCGTGATATTATATCCTGCAGGGTGCACCCGTATTTTTAAGTTCTATCCCATTCCGTTCATCCATAACCCACTCCTACATAGCCAGCCAAGGATCTAAAAAATTTTTCACTAATACCAAATTTTAATTTCATCGGGGTGTTTGGAACACTTCTAATTCATAGCATCATATTGTAATAAATAACGCTTGAAAGACGGGGAATAACACACCAGTTAATAATGATGCGGTTAAGGGTGTGAAATATATTGAAGTTCTGGTGAATCCAAGCATAGGGGCTTTAATGGGAGGTAATAAGTGTTGTTGGGGAAAAAAGTTCTAATTACAGGCATAACAGGACAGGATGGCTCTTATCTGGCTGAGTTTCTTTTGGCAAAAGGTTATGAGGTACATGGTATTATACGCCGGGCATCCACATTTAATACCTATCGGATTAACCATATTTTTCAGGAACCACATGATGATGAAGTTCGTATGTTTCTTCATTATGGAGATCTAAATGATGGTACTGGTTTAAGACGTATACTTAATAAGGTCTGTCCGGATGAAGTCTATAATCTGGCCGCCCAATCGCATGTTAGGGTTTCTTTTGACCAGCCCGAATATACTGCTGATACTGTTGCTATCGGAACCCTACGCTTACTGGAAGCTTTAAGGGATTATATTGAGGTTACAGGCCAGGAAGTTCGTATATACCAAGCCTGTTCATCCGAGATGTTTGGTATGGTTCCACCTCCTCAGGATGAAACGACGTTGTTTCATCCCCGTAGTCCTTATGCAGTATCGAAGGTCGCTGCCTACTGGTATGGAGTAAATTACCGGGAGGCTTATGGAATGTTTATCGCCAACGGTATCCTGTTCAACCACGAGTCTCCACGGCGCGGAGAAACATTTGTAACCAGGAAAATAACTCGTGCTGCCAGCCGGATAAAGCTGGGTTTACAGGAAAAACTGTACCTGGGGAATCTTGATGCTAAAAGAGATTGGGGATTTGCAGGGGACTATGTCGAGGCTATGTGGCTGATGTTGCAGCAGGAAAAGGCTGATGATTATGTAATAGCAACCGGACAGTCCCATTCGGTAAGGGAGTTTTTATATGAAGTTTTTAATCAACTGGAATTAAACTGGCATGATTATGTTATTATTGATTCCCGCTATTTTAGACCTGCTGAAGTAGATTCTCTGCAGGGGGACGCATCGAAAGCCCGGAATAAAATGGGATGGAACCCCCGGGTCACGTTTAAGGAATTGGTGAAAATGATGTTAGACCATGACATGGAAATGGCCCGGCAGGAAAAAACCCTGCGCGAGGCTGGGCATGCAGTTGAGGTGAGGGGGGCTTACGAATAGTTCCAACACCAGGCGTAAAAAATGTATTGTTAGCGGGCGGGGCCGGGTTCATTGGAAGCCACCTGGCGGATAGATTAATAGATGAAGGATATCGGGTTGTAGCAGCGGATAATCTTATGCTGGGTCGAGAAGATAATATTCAGCATCTTTTATCCAACCGCAATTTTACGTTCATACCATTGGATTTTTCGTTGTATGAGGAGGCTCATGGGCTTTTCCAAGCCTATAAATTTGATACAGTTTTTCATTTTGCTGCTAATTCAGACATTCAAGCCAGTGCCCATGATCCGACCAGGGACCTGAAAAACACCTTTTTAACCAGTAGCAATCTTCTGGAGTGTATGAGGGAATTCCAGGTAAAAGAAATAATATTCGCATCCAGTTCGGCCATATATGGGCATAAACCCGGAGTTAAGATTAGTGAAGATAGCGGCAATCTTTGGCCGGTTTCCTATTATGGAGGGGCTAAATTGGCGTCGGAAGCATTTATAGCATCCTATTGCTATATGAATAATATGAAAAGTTGGATTTTTCGTTTTCCCAATGTGGTAGGGGGACGTTTAACTCATGGAGTAGTATTTGACTTCATTAAAAAATTAAGAAAGAACCCAACAAGCCTTACGATATTAGGAAATGGGAAGCAAAGCAAGCCCTACCTTTATATTGACGATTTAATCGACGCAATCTTCCATATATGGCGTAACCACCAAGAGATGATCAACTGCTTCAATATTGGAGTGGATTCACAGACCACGGTCACCTCCATTGCTGACATGGTGTGTGAAGAAATGGGGCTGCAAAATGTTCAATATTTTTATTCGGGTGAAAAAGTTGGATGGAAGGGTGATGTACCGGAATTTCAATACGACCTGGATAAAATTCACGATACAAACTGGAAATCCAGGTATACATCTGATGAAGCCTTACGCTTATCGATAAGAAGGATATTGACTAGCTGAAAGGGGTCCCCTTATCATATAGACCCAAGAAAACCTTTCAGTGTTTTCTTGGGTCTCTTGTTTATATAATTCAATTCTATACCATCCTTTTTGGCTTCTCTCGGTAATGCACACCAATATTATTTGGAAATCATATATTAAACCAACCCATATCGCGAATAGGTGAATGGGAATGCTTGCTTTTTGAGGGTGAAGTAGTTGACAGATTTGGAAAATGTAAAGATGAACGCAGTAATCTTAGCGGGAGGAGAGGGGCAGAGATTAAAGTCACTATTTCCTGAGATACCCAAACCTCTGATCAGTATTGGCGGTAAACCGGTACTGCAATATCAAATTGAAAACCTGTGCAGATATGGCATCAGGGATATCATCCTGGTTATCGGACCCAAGGGGGATATGATTAAGGAGTATTTTGGAGATGGAAGTGCCTTTGGGGTCGCTATTACTTATTTCCAGGAGCCGTCTCCATTAGGAACTGCGGGAGCCCTTTTTTACTTGGCGGATAATCTAACATCGGACTTTGTTTTATTGTATGGTGATTTGGTCCTCGATGTAGACTTCACACGACTCCTTAACTACCATAGGAACCAGGAAGCACTAGCTACTCTGGTAGTTCATCCTAATGACCATCCTTATGATAGTGACTTAATAATACTAGAAAATCATACGCTGGTTCGAGGGATATTAGGTGAAAATGATAGATCTGCTGGCTACTATGCCAATTGCGTTAATGCGGGTGTTTTTGTTTTTAATATAAAGATACTTGAATATATCGAGAAAAATAAGCAGCAGGATCTGGAAAAGAATGTTCTTGCGACTGCTGTTACCAGTAACAAAATTTATGGTTATAGAACCACTGAATATATAAAGGATATGGGTACTCCAGAACGATACCGTACGGTGCAGAGACATATCTGTGAAGGTATTGTAAAGGAGAAAAATCTATCCCTGCCACAAAAGGCAATATTCTTAGACAGAGACGGAACCATTAATAAATATAAAGGCCTGATAAGTAAGACCGAGGATCTGGAAATAATACCTCAGGTTTTTCAGGCTTTAAAGCATATAAATGATTCCAGTTATCTGAGTATAATTATCACCAACCAACCGGTAGTAGCGAGAAACTTATGTTCAATTGAAGAATTGGAAACGATCCATAATAGAATGGAAAGCATTCTGGGGGACAGAGATGTTTATGTAGATGATATCCTTTACTGTCCTCATCATCCCGACTGCGGCTATCCAGATGAAAATGCTGAATTCAAGATAGAATGTAATTGTCGTAAACCCAAAACCGGATTGATTGAGCAAGCAGCAGCCCAATATAATATTGATTTAAGTAAATCCTATATCATTGGAGACAGCACTGTGGATGTGAAGACCGGAGCTGCAGCCGGTCTGAAAAGCATTTTACTGGCTACCGGCCAAGGTGGAACTGATGGTAAATTCAATATTGAACCTCATTTTCGGGCTGATAATCTACTCCAGGCCGTACAAATTATCTTATCCAGGGGCGAAATATTTAATAATATAATTGAGACCTATATTGATGAATTGAAAGAGACCCTTGACAGGTTGGATCGCCAGAACATTAGTTTATTGATAAATGAACTAATTAATGTGCATGCCCAGGGGGGCACCGTATATATTTTTGGCAATGGAGGCAGTGCTTCTACTGCCTCCCATTTCGCTGGTGATTTTAATAAAGGGGTAAGCGAAAATCTCAGCCAGCGTTTCCGCTTCGTTTGTTTAAATGATAATGTGCCGGCTATATTGTCCATTGCCAATGATATCGGCTATGAGCAGGTTTTTAAATTTCAACTGGAAAACTATTTAAAACCTGACGATCTGGTAATCGCTATTTCAGGAAGCGGAAATTCGAAAAATGTCATTTTGGCTATAGAATATGCCAATTCTAAGGGAGTGAAAACCTTTGCCTTGACAGGGTATAATGGCGGCCAGCTTAAAAAAATAGCTAGTAATTCTATGGTTGTACCTGTAAATGATATGCAGAAGGTTGAAGACGTACATTTGATGTTAAATCACCTGATGATGCAAATCATTAAGGAATGGCTGGAGGGAGATAAGCAATGATAATTAGCCAGACTCCTTTACGGACCAGCTTTTTCGGGGGTGGAACCGACATTGCAGATTATTACCGGCAGTTCGGAGGAGCTGTGCTTAGCTCCACCATTGATAAATATATTTATATAATTGTTAAATCAAGATATGATGATTATATTATCCTCAATTATTCAGAAAGAGAAAAAGAAAAAGATATAAAACAGATAAAACACGGTATTTTTCGCGAGGCTCTGCAAATGGTCGGAATTGAAAAAGGTATTGAAATCACTAGCATTGCCGATATTCCGGCTGAAGGAAGTGGATTAGGTTCCTCCAGTTCTTTTACGGTGGGACTACTAAATGCACTGTTTGCATTTAAAGGAGAGTATAAAAATGCCTTTGAACTGGCGGAAATGGCCTGTGAAATAGAAATTAATCGATTGGGTGAGCCTATAGGCAAACAGGATCAGTATGCAGCGGCATTTGGGGGCTTCAATAATTTTTTTATTGAGCCTGATGACAGGGTTAATGTAAATCGAATTGTTCTTGATAATAACTCCACGAACCTGCTTAATTCTTCTTCTATGCTGTTTTATACTGGTATTACCAGAAGAGCCTCTATGATTTTAAGTGATCTAAAAACCAATAAATCCCGTAATATATCTGCTTTGCACCGAATCAAGGAAATGGCTATTTTAGGAAGAGACTGTCTGTTTAATATGGATATTGAAATACTGGGACAGTTGCTGGATAGAAACTGGGAAGAAAAGAAAACCCTATCCGGTAGAATAGGAAATAAGGAAATTGATGAAATATATAGTCTGGCCAAACAGGCTGGTATTTACGGAGGAAAGCTTCTGGGGGCCGGTGGGGGAGGATATTTTCTTTTCTTTTGTCCTCTCGAGAAGCAAAAAGCGGTACGTGATGCATTAAAAGCCTATCAAGAATTACCATTTTCCTTCGAAAAATATGGCAGTAGAATTATATTTAATATTCAGGATTAATGGTTTTCAAGGGAAAGAAGGTTGTTGACA
>JAQUUV010000002.1:1524-31249 GCA_028693695.1 Syntrophomonas sp. | reverse complement strand
GCAAAAAGCGGTACGTGATGCATTAAAAGCCTATCAAGAATTACCATTTTCCTTCGAAAAATATGGCAGTAGAATTATATTTAATATTCAGGATTAATGGTTTTCAAGGGAAAGAAGGTTGTTGACATTCTTACATATCCTATCAACCTCAATCCATAGATACTGCAAAGATCTACAAAAAGCAGGCTCTGGATAGTAACGGCTTTTTTGGTTGGCCTTTTCGAGTTTGTGCAGCCATTGCTGGCATTGGGCAGCAAAGCTAATACTGGGTTCAAATCTGAGAATGCTTAGAGCTTGATGCAAAGCAAATTCTTGGTCTGTTACATCAATGCCCAGTTGGTGCAATTCTTCTAATCTGACCAGGCCCGCGAATTTTTGGTGTTCTGCAAAATTAAGCTTTTGGGCATTTTCTGTATGTAAACGGTAGAGTAATAATACTTCGTTAAGATTAGAAAGGGGAAAGGAGCGAGAATATATACTCCAGAGTTTATAATCTTCTGCCTTAAAAAAAGTCGGATCATAAGCAAAATGATGTTGATCTATTAGCGCTCGGCGCATAATAACAGTGGGATGGGTCATATGAGGTTGAAACAGCATAAAGGATCTTATCATTTCCGGGTCTGAAGTATGGTTTATTACAATTCCGGCATGGTTGCCGATGGTTTTAATAGAAGTACCGGAAATACCTATCCTGGGGTTCTTTTCCATGAAATCGAGCTGTCTGGACAGTCGTTCTGGCAGGCTTATGTCATCGGCATCCATTCTGGCTACATATTCCCCTCGAGCGATTATCAATCCCTGGTTAAGAGACAATGCTAATCCGAGTTTAACATCATTCTGTACCAGAATAATCCTTGGATCGGTATAACTTTCAATGATAGTTTTACTATTGTCATCCGAAGGGTCAAGGACAATAATAAATTCAAAATCAGAGAATGTTTGATTAAGAATACTATCAATGGCTTCCCGTAAATATCTTTCTGAATTGTAAACTGGCATCAGAACACTGACCTGCGGATTTCTCATGCTTCAATTTTCCCTTCTCATTCTACAATTCAATGTTACCCAAGAACCTTGATGATCAGCCTTATGGGGGATCGTGATTCCGACATGACTGGATTTATATACCTACTTTTGATATTTCGCAGATTTTTAACCAACGTTTCTCAATGTTATTAGTAAAAGCGGGTTCCGGGTAATAATGTGTCCTGATGTTGGCCTCCAGTAGTTTATCAAACCATCGCCTGCTTATACCAGCAAAGATTTCCTCGGCTGGTATCCTCCAAACGCTAATTTCTTGATGAAGTACAATTTCTTCTGCTGTTGGTTTCATCCCCAGTCTTTCCAGTTCTTCTAGCTGTATTAAGTTTGCATAATACTGTTGTTCCATTAAATGGGTCGTTTTTTGTTCATCATTGCGCTCCCTGTATAATAATAATACTTCAGTCATATTGCTTACTGATAAATACCTTGAACACCTGCACCAGAGTTCGTAATCCTGAGCCTTCTTATAGACCGGGTTATAAAAAAGTTGATGCTTTAACAGGAGGTCTTTTCGCATAATAACCGAAGGATGAACAATCTGGTGTTCAAAAATAAAATTACACCTCATAGTTTCAGGATCAGTCTCCAGTTCTCTTACCCATTCAGGATTGATTCCGAATATTTTGACCCATGTCCCACATACTCCAATCTCGGCATTTTCCTCCATAAAAGCTACTTGTTTTTCCAGTCTGGCAGGAAGACTAATATCATCGGCATCCATTCGCGCTATATATTTTCCTCTGGCAGTGCTGATTCCTTTGTTTAAAGATTGGGCCAACCCCTGGTTACAATCATTATTCAGTAACTTAATTCTTGGGTCTATATAACTTTCAATTATTGCTCGGCTGCTATCTGTTGAACCGTCGTTTATTATTATAAATTCGAAATTGGTGAAGGTTTGGTTTAGAATGCTTTCTATTGCTTCTGCCAGGTATAGTTCTCCATTATATACCGACATCACTACGCTGATTTTTTTATCATATGTCATTAATTAATTAACCCCCTTTTGTACATCATGCAGTAAAGGTAACATTTCAAGAGATGTTCCGCTTAAAACCTGAGGTCTTAATACATCATTTTTTAACGGTACATCTATCAGTGATTTCCACCCACCGCTTATCCAGCATTATTGTAAATTCCGGTTCAGGATAATAATTGTATTGGCGATTGGCTTCCTTCAATTTTACAACCCACCGGAAAGCTCTTTCTGCAAAACTGCTGCTGGCTGGTATCCTGTGTATACCAATATCTAAATGGAGCTTAATTTCCTCTGCAGATGTATTAATACCCAGGTTGGTTTTTAATTCCTCCAATATTACCAGTACCCCAAATTGCTCCTGATCCTTAAAAGCCCGCGAAGCCTGTTCCGCATGATGACGGTATAAATATAAAACTTCGCTTTGATTGGCAAGGCGAAAATGCCTGGCACACCGGCTCCAGAGTTCATAGTCTTCCGCATATAAAAAAGCCGGGTTGTAGAATAAATTATGTTCGATGAGCAGGTCCCGGCGCATTATAACCGTGGGATGGGCAATTAAAGGACCAAATAGTAAATGACACTTTATGGTCTCGTGGTCAACCGGTAACTCCCGTATCCAACCTCCGCCAGGTCCAATAATTTTTAACCAGCTTCCGCACACCCCTACTTCCTTATGGCTTTCCATAAAAGTCACTTGTTTTTCCAGCCGTTCTGGCAGGCTGATATCATCAGCATCCATCCTAACCAGGTATTTACCCCGAGCTGTTTCCAATCCCCGGTTAAGGGACTGGGCCAGGCCCAGGTTATGATCGTTATTTAATAGGATAATTCTAGTATCTTTATAACTTTGGATGATAGTCCTGCTGTTATCAGTCGAAGGATCGAGGATTATAATAAATTCAAAATCAGAGATTGTCTGATTTAATATACTTTCTATGGCTTCCCGCAGATATAATTCGCCATTATATATTGACAATATGACACTTACCAACGGATTAGCTGTCATTAATTATCCCCTTTCATCATACAGGGAATTTTTCCTTAATTAATCTTCCATCCGGTTAGTTTTACTGGATGAATATACAAAGATCCTTTATCAAAAGACTCCATCAATTTATTTAAGTCTCTATCATATTTTCTTTCCAGTTCTAGACGGTTCTCTTTTGACCATAGTTCCGTTCCCATCAAATCAACTTCATTTTCCCTGATAATTTTCTTTGCTGATAACGCCAGGGCAGTAGGGGTAGCCACTTCTGCGTGTAATCGCATAGCTGCGAAAATGCCACATAACCTACAGAATCGTTTTATTGATTCATGCCCAACTACAACAAAATCGGAATATCCAGTTACCAGGGGATATTTCGGAGCAAAATTGTCTAAATCCATCTGTATTCCGTGACTGCCCATCAAACTAAGAGCCTCATTGGCTGGAGGCAGTTGCTTGCGAAACTCAACACCGTTATAATCCTGGAATACTTTAAAAACCCCTGCTAAATGTGACCAGCCCGAGTCTATTGCAGTCAATGGCGTTAAACTTTTAATATAAGCTGCCTGATTATGCAAATGCAGTATTTCAATAATATTCGAATCATTTAGAATTGGATTTAGTATTAGATCATCAGCAATAAAGATATAATGACTAAATTTTTCCTGAAAAAGCTGAGTAATCCCTTGAGCAAAAAACCCCTGAAATTGAAAAGAGTTTTCATAGACCGGTATGACACCCTCCTTATTCCCATCATAAAAAGGCATTAGATAAAAAATATTACTGAACCTTTTCTCATAAATCCGCTGCAGTTTTTCAATATTTTGATCATATCTATGGTTAAATACTAGAATTAATGCAACCTCAGATAGAACTGGTGTTGTCATGGTATCACTCCTTAATGATTACAGCCTATACAATAGTGGTTTAAAGTCCCCAGGTTTTTAAGAGTTCTTTATCTTCGTTGATTATGAAACTTCTTTTTCCCGAGATCGTAGTAGGAATATCATGAAGAAAATTTACGTTTATTTGCATCCCTGGAGCAATCGTGTTAAGGTCTCTACGAAATTCTGTTATCTCCGTATCTGTACACCAGTCGTTTTTCACAATATTAACTTCCAGTATATAACCGGGTTTCTGGATATATTGTACCGTTCGCATACCCGATCTGAAATGACTCTCACCCCTATCCGGTCCTACCAGCCCTATGCCGTGATGTACCAGAAAACTCGGGCTAATGGGACCATTTTTGCCTATTATGATGTCATTTGTTCTGCCTTTGGCCTGAACAAGCGGTAATTGCCTGCCACAGGAACAATTTTTGCCCAGAAAGACTATTGCATCACCATTTCGATACCGAATAAAGGGCATAGCCTTATTCCATAAATCGGTAACGATCATTTCACCATCAATTTCCTCAATGATAGCTCGTTCCATAAAATAATGAAGGCCTTCATGTGCTTCGCATTCCCATGCGCAGGCCCCGCCGTCATTACAACAGTATTCTTCAAAAACCCTGCAACCAAAGCCTCTTTCCATCACTTCGCGTTGATAATCATAAAGGTTCTCTGATATAGGATCAATGGATTCTATTCCTGCAAATGTTACGCTGTTATCCAGGCAATACTTGGCCAGAATGTATAAAGAGCTCACATAACCTCTTAAATGCTGGGGCTTAAACTCAATCAGTTTTTCCACAATCTCCTTCAAGTTTCCGGTGCTCAGATCTCCCACCAGATTCAGGGTATTGGGTCCACCAACAGTGCCTTGAGCAGAAGAGACCACTGCCAGCCTTTTACCCTGAGTATAGCCATTCCAGAGCCAACCTCTTGCGTGGGCTTGGGCACGAATATAACGGCTTTCTTCGGAATCATAATATTTAAGGGAACTACCGGTTGAACCTCCGGTATAAAGAGTATCATAGATAAGTTCTGCATTAACAAAATCGGGATTATTTTGCATTTCCTCTCTGGTAGTTATGGGTAACTTGTATAAATCATCCTTATTTTTTATATCTGCAGGTTTTAGCTTTGCTTCATCAAATTTGTTTTTGTAAGCGGGTATGTTGTTGTAAGCATAATCAAGAATTTCAGCAAGACGTATATTTTGAAATTCAATAAACCTTTCATAAGACCACCACTGGCTTTCATTAAAATCAATCATTTCTGTAACCTCCTGTTTAGCATTTCGTATAAAAACAATGGGGTTTTCTAAACGATTTCCCATTTATCGAGTATGAGGTCACTGGTATCGATTGTATCCTCTTGGAACCATCTATCAGGGGCGAAAACGATTTTATTCGGGTTAGGGTTAAGCCATGCTCCCCACCAGCTAAAGGTACTATTGGCAACAATATTATGTTGGCACATGCTCATCAATCGGAGATCTTCGTAATCTCTGGCTGGTCCGTTGTGATCGATGAGTGTCATGGGATAATCCAATATAATATTATTCGCAACCCATTCCGGATCATCAGAAAAAATAAAGAAATGTGGTTTATGAACTTTTTCCGCCATTTCCAAAACACATTGCCGGTAATATTCCATGCTGCAGGTACCATGTACCGAATTAGTGTGGGGGTTATTAATATAATCACCCCGTCTGATGTGCAGAGATACGGAATCGCAGTTTTGAATACAATCAGCAATTCTCCTATTTATCGGATCCAGTTCATGTTTCACGGAAAACTCACTACGAATTATGTCTTTGATATCGGCAAAATATTTCTCGCTCTGCCAGTATCCCATGAGATATACATTGTCCGGAAGCTCCAGTAAATCAGGATTAAAATTAAAAAATTGTTCTCTTATTACCACTCCCCGTGAATCCTGAGCAAGAAAATTGTTACCTGTAACCTGTACAATGTCGTCCGTGGTTGCGATATTTTCAATAATACAAAAATGACTAAGGTGGTAGGCGTGTAAAGTATATCTTTCAAAAGCAGATATATCGAGTTTGAGACATGCCCCATGGATATTCGCCAGTCTCCTGGCGGCCGCATATTGAAATAATTGATTGCCTAATCCGCCTACTAATTGAACAATCACCATTTTTCTAGTTCACCTCTTTATGGTTGAAACACACCTCTTAGTGGAATAAGCAAGTTATAGGAAGTGGTTGGGGTTATATAGTCATCGGTTTGCGATACGAACTGACAACATCTCATTAAAATATCATCTTCAATCTGCCAGGTGTGATGTTCCGGGTTTTGCCGTCGAATATAAACAAAATTAAATCTATCATTCGCATAAATTTTAATTCCTTTTTCAATGCATGCAGCCGTAAAATAGCTGTCCGGACCACAGTTTATGTCTGGAAATCTCACCTTATTAAATACTTCTTTTTTAAATACCAGGGTAGCTCCGGCAACGGCAGTTACATAATGGTTCTCTCTATCTGGCCACATATTAGCCAGGGTTTTACTGGCTTCATAATAAACATAGAGGCTGCCTTTGCCAACCACATCCGTATCGACATAAGCAAAAGTTGCCATCGCATTATCCAGATAGGGTGCGGCATAATAATCATCATCGTCAACATTAGCAATGTAATCAAACCGGGCCTGTTCGATGGCATAATTCAAGCATTCACCATAAGTAACCTGTTCATCCAGCTGATATATCCTGATATTTTCATACTGTGCGGCTTTGGCCCTCCACTCTTTCAGATTCATGGAATTATTATTTAGCACAACAATTAATTCACGGGGTTCATATCTTTGCCGAAGATAATTAGCAAATACCTGTTCCATAAATCCGGGACGGTTAGTTGGAGTGATTACTGTTACCCCAGGCCTCGGATATTGTGCTGATTTCATTTCTTCATTCAAACCTGCTCAACCTCCAAACAATACTAAACTCTACCTTTTCTATAAGTTATGAAAGAGCATTTTCTTTGTTACACCCGCGCAACCAAAACGACCCCAAAATGAACATTATTTTTTGATTCGTAATGAAAGTTGCCTGTATATCACTCATTTTAGTAACATTCGCCCGTTTTTTCTAATATCTTACATAGAGCCGCAGCAATTAAAATTCGGAAGAGAGTATCACAATGGGAGTTGATAAATGATGGAAAATAATCCCGGATCTATTGTTATTACCAGCATATATAATCCTACTCAAGCTATTAGAGACTACGCGCGGTTTGAAAAATGGACTTTAATTGTGGCCGGTGATAAAAAATCACCTGAGGATTGGAATTGCCAAGATGTCATCTACCTTTCACCGCAACAACAAGAGAACCTAAACTATAAAATTAGTAAACTGCTGCCATGGAACCATTATTGCCGTAAAATGCTGGGCTATTTATATGCTATTGAAATGGGGAGTAATATCGTCGTAGATACCGATGATGATAACATACCGAAAGATAACTGGGGGTTCCCTTATTTCGATGGCTATTACGACAAAACTGAAAGTAACCTGGGATTTATAAATATATATAAATCTTTTACCAATAAGCATATCTGGCCAAGAGGATTTGATCTGAGCCTCATTAACAGCAAATCTGTAACAATTAATGAACAGGAATTAAAAAAAGAGCCTGTAAAAGTAGGGGTCTGGCAGGGCTTGGCAGATGGAGACCCTGATGTTGATGCTATCTATCGCCTGGTAGATAATCAACCATGTTATTTTGAAAACCGGTCTCCTATTGTCCTGGGAGAAGGCACGATCTGTCCTTTCAATTCGCAAAATACTGCCTTTCGTTCAGAATTATTTCCCCTGTTATACCTGCCTGCTCTGGTTACCTTCAGGTTTACTGATATTCTGCGCGGGTTGGTGGCCCAACCTATTATGTGGCAGTTTGGTTATAAAACCGGTTTCTTAACTGCAACTGTTCATCAAGAGCGAAACCCCCACAATTATATGGAAGATTTTGCTCAGGAAATCCCTGTATACCTTAATGCCACGAGAATAATTGACATTGCTGCCAGAAATGTCAGTTCCGGTTGTTCAATTGAGGATAACTTGTTTAATGTTTATGAGTCTTTAGTGATGAATAAAATTATCGAAAAAGATGAAATCAAAATATTATCAGCCTGGTTGGAAGATTTACAAACGATGCAAAAATAACTATGTATAAGGATTGAATTGATATAATCATGAACCAATACTCCAATAACCGCATATCTTATATAGGTCGCAAAAACATATGTGACCGAAAAAACAGGGATTTATTAGGAATAATGGCAAGAGGGTTAACTCAAATAACATTGCATGTATAACGGTACAGTAATTAACATTGCTGGATAAATTGGCAAGGGGATGGTATTTCAATGCGAATCCTGCTAACTGGATCTTCAGGAATGGTAGGACGTAATCTTCTAGAACATTCAGATATAACTTCATTTGAGGTAATCACTCCATCCCATTCTGAACTTGATTTGCTGGATTACCAAAGTGTAGATGAGTTTTTACGCTTTTGTAAACCTGACATGGTTATTCATGCTGCCGGGATAGTAGGAGGGATTCAGGCTAATATTCGGAACCCGGTTAAGTTTTTTATACAAAACCTGGATATGGGCCGGAATATTATCTGGGCGTCCCGGCAGAATGGTGTTAAACATTTGATCAACCTGGGTAGTTCCTGCATGTATCCCCGCAATGCGCCCAATCCCTTACGGGAAGAAATAATTTTATCAGGTGAATTAGAGCCAAGTAATGAAGGATACGCATTAGCCAAGATTGCTGCAACCAGATTATGTCAATATATACATCATGAAGATGCTGATTATCAATATAAAACCTTAATACCCTGTAATCTTTATGGGCGTTGGGATAAGTTTGATCCCATTCAATCGCATTTAATAGCGGCAATCATTCAGAAAGTACATGAAGCACTGAGAACTGGGGCCAAACAAGTTGAAATATGGGGAGATGGGAATGTACGACGGGAATTTATGTACGCAGGTGACTTTGCGGACTGCCTCATTCATGCCATCAAACACTTTGACAGCTTGCCTTATCTTATGAATGTTGGGGTGGGGAGGGATTATACAGTTAATGAATACTACAAATTAATAGCCGAAGTAATGGGCTATTCAGGTTCTTTTGTTCATGATACATCTAAACCAGTTGGGATGCAAAACAAGCTGGTGGATATTACGAAACAAACAGAATGCGGATGGCAAAAAAATTGTGAACTTAAAAAGGGGTTAGCTGCAACTTATGATTTCTACCTTAAACAGGGGGCAAATTAGATGGGAATGAACTACCCATTAGCCAGTAGTACCTGGGATAACGCAGAATTATTGGCTATACAAAACGTTGTCAATTCAGGCTTGTTTACCATGGGAAAATACGTCTATGAATTTGAACAAGCGTTTGCCAGATTTATAGGTAGTCGTTACTGTCTTATGGTAAATTCGGGCTCTTCAGCCAATCTCTTAGCAGTAGCAGCCCTTTTCTACCGGAAAGACAATTTTTTAAAACCAGGCGATGAAGTTATTGTTCCGGCTGTTTCATGGTCAACAACCTACTTTCCTCTGTATCAATATGGACTGAAATTAAAAATTGTCGATATAGACAGTGCTACCTTAAACTACAATTCTGAAGCCCTGGCAGAAGCCATCACAGACCAAACCCGCTTGATCGTAGCGGTAAACCTCCTGGGTAACCCCAACCGTTTTAATGAAATTAACAGACTTATCGGTAAACGAAACATTATTTTACTGGAAGATAACTGTGAAGCCATGGGAGCCGTGTATGAGGAAAAATATACGGGAACGTTTGGAATTATGGGCTCCTTTAGCACTTTTTTTAGTCATCATATTACAACTATGGAGGGTGGTCTTATTGTTAGTGATGATGAAGAGCTTTATCACATACTACTATCCCTTCGCGCTCATGGCTGGACCCGTAACTTACCCGAACAAAATCTAGTATGTGGAATGAAAAGCAGCAATTATTTCACGGAAGCTTTTCGTTTTGTTCTACCGGGTTACAATTTACGACCACTTGAAATTAGTGCTGCGGTTGGTCTGGAACAATTAAAGAAATTACCCGAGTTTATCCGTATCCGCCGCGAAAATGCGGCCTTTTTTCAGGAACTTTTTAGAGATAACCCCTACTTCATGATTCAAGAAGAGATAGAACAGAGCAGCTGGATGGGTTTTGCATTAATAATACGACCGGATGTTCCCCTGGATCGGGGATCTATCGTTAAAGAATTGCAGGAAAATGGTATTGAATGTCGCCCTATAGTAGCAGGGAATTTTGTCAAGAACGAGGTTATTCGATGGTTCGATTATGAGGTCCATGGGATTTTAAAGAATGCTGAGTTGATTGATGAAAATGGATTTTATGTAGGTAATCATTCGATTGACCTTCAGGAACAATTAATTGTATTGCATTCCGTTCTAACTTAAGTTTTGGGGAGGAACAAAATGATGTATAAAATAGCGATCATAGGAACTGGATACGTCGGCCTCGTAACTGGTGCGTGCCTGGCGGATTTGGGATTTGAGGTAATATGTGTTGATAACAGCATTAGTAAGATTGAAGGTTTAGTTAATGGCATCATACCTATTTATGAACCTGATCTGGCAAATTTGGTGGAGAAAAACCACCAGGCAGGAAGGTTAACCTTCACTACGGATTTAAAATTTGGTGTTGAAAAAGCCGAAGTAATTCTAATAGCTGTAGATACTCCGTCACAACCAGATGGTTCAGTTGATTTAGAGACGATAAAAAGCGCAACCCGAGACATTGCCAAATATATGAATGCCAATAAGACTATCGTGGTTAAGAGTACCGTACCGGTTGGCACCGGACAATTACTTAAAAAAATAATAAGCCAGAACCAGATTGAATCACATTCCTTTACTATAGTTTCAAATCCCGAGTTTCTGCGCGAAGGTACAGCAGTTTATGACTTTTTACATCCGGATCGTGTGATTATCGGATTTGAAAGTGAAACAGCTTTACAAACCATGAAAAATATCTATCAGCATTTCAGGATTAGTAAAATACCGATTCTCTTTACTGATATTGAAACTGCAGAAATGATTAAATATGCGTCTAATGCTTTTCTGGCCATGAAAGTAACCTTTATCAATGAGATGGCTGCTATATGTGAGCAAGTTGGAGCAGACATTATTGATGTTGCCAGAGGAATGGGAATGGACGATAGGATTGGACCAGAGTTTTTAAATCCTGGACCCGGCTATGGAGGGTCTTGTTTCCCCAAAGATACCAATGCCTTAGCCAACCTGGGAAAAAAACATGGATTAATTATGACCTTGGTAGAAGCTACGATAGAAGCCAATGAAAGACATAAGCAAAGGATGCTCAGCATAATTGAAACCCATATGAATGGACTCAATAATAAGACAATTGGAGTATTAGGTCTAGCCTTTAAAGCTGGAACAGATGATATGAGAGAAGCTCCTTCTCTCACTATTATCTCAGAACTAAATGAAAAAGGCGCTAAAATCAAAGCCTATGATCCCCATGCTATGCAGCAAGCCAAGTTACAGTTAAGTGATATCAATAATATTAGTTATTGCCAAAATGAATATCAGGCCGCTCTGAATGTTGACGCACTATTAATACTTACAGAGTGGGATCAGTTTAGATATTTAGATTTAAAAAGACTCGAAACGGTAATGAATGTCCCGAGGATTTTTGACTTTAGAAACATATATGACCCTTTTATCATCCGAAATATGGGTTTCGAATATTTTTCCCTGGGAAGAAAATAGCCCTTTGAGGAGGATAATATGGCTTATTTGGTAACTGGAGCAGCGGGCTTTATTGGTTTTAATGTGGCCAGGGCATTATTATCAAGAGGTGATACGGTAGTCGGGTTGGATAATATAAACGACTATTACGCACCGTCATTAAAAATGGACAGGTTAGAGCAACTCAAATCATTTATGAATTTCAAGTTTTATCGAGGGGATATAACAGATTATGAATTATTAGAAAAGCTATTTAAAAATGGAAAGTTTAAAAAAGTTTGTCATCTAGCTGCTCAGGCCGGGGTTGGATATTCCCTGAAAAATCCCTTCGCTTACCAGAAGTCCAATATAGAAGGATTCCTTAATATCTTAGAATTATGCAGGCATTTCGAAATTCAGAATCTGGTATATGCTTCATCATCTTCAGTCTACGGGAATAATAGCAGGTTGCCTTTTAATATAGATGATAGAACAGATCAGCCAGTTTCATTTTATGCAGCCTCGAAAAAAGCCAATGAGTTGATGGCATATACCTATCATCACCTTTATGGTTTGAAGTGTTCTGGATTACGCTTTTTTACCGTTTATGGTCCCTGGGGTCGACCGGACATGGCCTATTATAAGTTTACCAAGGCTATTGTAGAGGGAAAAACCGTCGAGTTATATAATAATGGAAAAATGAAAAGGGATTTTACTTTTATTGATGATATAGTAGTTGGTATACTCGCAGCGTTAGACAGGGATTATGATTTTGAAATATTCAATCTGGGCTGTTCAAGTCCGGTTGACCTGAAATACCTCGTAGAATGTCTTGAAAATGGACTGGGAGTAACAGCAAAAATAAGCTACCTTCCTGCACAACCCGGTGAGGTAGAGATAACTTATGCAGATATAGATTATTCGACATTAAAATTGGACTTTATTCCTGCTACAACTATCGAGATGGGAATAGCAAAATTTATTGAATGGTACATAAATTATTACCATCCCAATTCCCTATAATTTAGTTCTGTTACTTACATCATTCATCATACCAGGTTAATCGGTTTAATAAGCACTTAGCATCAATGATATCCATAAGATTAAAGGCGGTCTCTGCTTTTCATAGAGCCGCCTTTTTAATCTTGTGAGTGGTAATGGTTTTTCTACGGGCACGCCACTGTGGAAACACAGAATACCGTAGGTGTACACAGGTTCGATACGGTGAAAGCAAGAGCGACAGGACCTTGAACCATAGTGGACGTAGTGGTGATTGACCCGGGATTACAGGTATAGGCAACCTGATAAGTAGGAGTCAGACCGCAATTACAAATCTCTAGACCATCTGGTAAGGTAACGGCCCCTGATTGGGCGTTTACCATACAATAATCGGCAAAGGTCATTCCTTGATTGAGGAAAAGATACTTGAGCTCGGTATCAAAAGAAAAGGACAGAGTCATAGGGCTGGTTCCAGTGTTAAGGGCTACGTTGTAAACAACCATGTTGCAATTATCACCAGCAGCAACGGGTGTGTACGTTGGATCACCACATGTAACGGTGGCTGCATAGGTCTGCTCAATAGTGCTTACTTGTTCCCCGCATATTTGAACAATAGCCAATAATTTCACCTCCACTTTTATTATAATATTTATATATGCTTATATATTAAAAAGGGTTACAGTGTATTGGTGTTATTAAGAACAAGCTTCTAACCAGAGAATTAGATATAGGGCAAAGAAAACGTTATCCACAAATAAAAAACGGGCCTCTAGATATTTAGAGACCCGCCTTTAGATCCTATGGTTTATTATGGTTCTTCTATTCGCACGCAACCGTAGAAACACAGAATACAGTAGGTGTGCACAGATTCGATACGGTGAAAGCCAGATTGATTGGACTTTGAACCATAGTGGATGTGGTGGTAATTGACCCGGGATTACAGGTATAGGCTACCTGGTAGGTAGGCGTAATCCCGCAATCACATAAGCCCAAACCTGAGTCGGGCAAAGTCACGGCCCCGGATTGGGCGGTTACAACACAATAGTCGGCAAAGGTTACTCCATGGTTGAGGAAAAGATAATTTAATTCGGTATCAAAAGAAAAAGACAGAGTCATAGGGCTGGTACCAGTGTTAAGCGCTACGTTATAAACAACCATATTGCAACTTTCACCAGCACCAACGGGTGTGTATTGGGGATTACCACAGGTAACCGTTGCTGCATAGGTCTGGCCAACACTGCTTACCTGTTCAGCGCATATTTGAACAATTGCCATTAATTTTCACCTCCTTAATATTGAGCCTAAATTATTATATGGAAACAATGATAAAATGTGCTATCATATGGTACTTATCTACTACTGAAAATAATAGTTGTTGGTGTTATTCTACTGAGCACACATTACAACCACACGCAGAAGTCATCATACTGCCGTCTAGACGAATAATACCTCGGTTTTTAGAACTCTGATTTATCTCTTCCAGCCTTTGAATCTCACTTTCGAGCCGTAAAATTCGTTCTTCCAGAGCTTGAATGCGATTCTGAATATCTATATCCATGTCCAATCCTACCTCCAATCCATGTTCATTCCCGCAAGGTTCGAATACTACAGTAGCTTCGTAATCTGAATCCATTTCTAATTCCACCTCCCCTGGCAGTTTGTCGGGCATAAGTGCTTGGTTTAATTCCCCGATAATATTGTTCTTGAGTTCATTCTCGCCAGGTTCAAATTCCGATTCTACCTCCAATGTTAGCAGTTCACCGTGTATAGGTGGTTGGTTTGATTCCCCGGAAACGTGGTTTATCAGCTCATTTTCGCCAAGTTCATATGGTACAGTAATTTCGGAGGAGACTTCCATTCTAGACTCAACCTGATCAACATACACCAAAGGTCGGTCTAATTCCCCTGCCTTACTGTTCACATTTGCGTCAGTTTCATCAAACGATATAATTTGTCTGTGAAAACGGCCGAAATTTCCTGAAAAAGGGCTTCTGATATACTTTGGCTGGTTATCAGAAACAGAAGCTGTCTTCCATACTGGCAGCTTAAAATCAGATTCTGGTCTGCTACTATCCTGCAATAGTTCTCTCTCCCTTCCTAAAGAATGAAATAATTCTTTAATAATGTATGCTATTAATGTAGCTGTTGTTCATACACCCCAATAATTAAATGAAATTTACGAAGCATATTGGAATTATTTCGTATTAACAAAATCTAAACAGCTGCATAGAAGCCAGAACCTTTCTATATAACATCCATATACTATTAAGAAAATATAAAGAAAAAATATATCTGCAACTGAAAGAGAGTTTAGGGCTAGCTCCATACGTTGGTACATATATTTTTAAATAAAACCATTGATAATGGGGGAGTCGGATTGACCATACGTATCCTTATAGGAAGCACAGTACGTCAGAATCCGGAAATTTTAAAAGAATTTCTACAAAGCCTGGCTGAACTTGATCGCAGCGAAATGAGTTGTGATTTTCTTTTTTTTGATAACAACGAATCAGAAGAATCTTCCAACATGCTTAAAACTTTTATCGTTCCAGGCTCAAATACTTTTCTAACTGGTGAACCACCGCACAGTCCATATCATTGTACGGATGAAACTCATATGTGGACGACGACCCTGGTATGGAAGGTAGCAGCATACAAGGACTTTATATTGCAGTATGCATTTGACAATAATTATTCACATGTTTTTTTGGTGGATTCAGATCTGGTTTTAAACCCCTTCACCCTCCAGCAGCTGCTCTGCGCTAGCGTGGACATCATTTCTGAAATATTTTGGACCGAATGGACACCGGGAACAGGCATGCTGCCTCAGATATGGATGTACGGACAGTATAGATTGGTTCCTGAGATAGATCCCATAGTCAACCCGGAGATGTACAGGAATGAATCTATGAAGGTTTTAAATTTACTGCAAATCCCGGGACTGTATGAGGTAGGGGGATTGGGGGCATGTACCTTAATTTCTCGCAGGGCCATTGCAGCAGGAGTCCGGTTTAGACGTATTGGAAATGTAGATTATTGGGGTGAGGATAGGCACTTCTGTATTAGAGCTTCTGTACTTGGATTAAAACTCTATGTTGATACCCACCTGCCTGCTTATCATATCTATCGCCAAAGCGATCTCGCAGGTGTAAATGAATATAAAAATAAAAATATAAAGAGAGGAACTGAGGGAAAAAGTCAATATTCCTGGCGGCGAAAGGGGAGCGGTAACACCTTGACCCTGTCGATGATTGTGCGCAACGAGGCGGATCGATATTTAAGAAGGGTTTTGGAGCATGCATGTCAGTACATCGATAGTGTGGTCATCATAGATGATGCTTCTTCAGATAATACGGTAGCAGTATGCCGCGAAATCTTTAAGGATATTCCCTTTACATTGATTGAGCTGAAAGACAGCCAGTTCCATCAGGAATATGTGCTGCGTAAACGACAATGGGAAGAAACCATTAAAACCAATCCTGATTGGATACTGGTTTTAGATGCGGATGAAATATTTGAAGATAACATAATATCTGAAATTCCGAGTCTGATCAATCAGACCGAAACCGATGGGTATTGTTTCCGCTTATATGACTTCTGGGACGAGGAGCACTACCGGGAAGATCAGTTCTGGCAAGCTCACCAATATTACCGCCCCTTCCTAATACGCTGCCTTCCCGGGTTTCCATATCGTTGGCGAGAGACCCCCCAGCACTGTGGCAGGCTGCCGGAAAACATATTGGATCTTCCATATGCCAATTCCTCATTCCGGGTTAAACATTTGGGATGGGCGAGGGAAGAAGACCGGAGAGCAAAATATGAGCGTTATCTGCAGCTTGACCCTGGTGCAGTTTTTGGAGATCAAAACCAATATAAATCCATACTTGATTCCAACCCCACTCTAATTAAATGGTATGAAGAGTAAGTTGAACAAGTATATAGACTTTCCGAGAATGAAATTGAGTGAAGTTGATGGTCTGGAATGACGTATCATCAGTAATCCCAGCAGTGGATTTTTAGGAGGGAAATATGCATAAAAGAAAGATATGTGTAGTAACCGGTACAAGAGCTGACTATGGGTTATTATACTGGTTAATGAAAGAAATACAGGCTGATGAAGACCTTAAACTACAGATCGTGGCCACAGGTATGCATCTTTCTCCAGAGTTCGGGCTTACCTATAAAATTATTGAAGAAGATGGTTTTAAAATTGACGAAAAAGTTGAGATGCTGCTATCTAGTGATACGCCGGTAGGAATTGCTAAATCTATTGGTCTGGCTACCATTGGTTTTGCAGATGTTCTTGAACGTTTAAAGCCGGACCTGTTGGTGATTTTGGGTGATAGGTTTGAGATTTTGGCGGCAGCTCAAGCAGCCATGGTGGCAAGAATTCCAATTGCCCATTTGGCAGGTGGTGAGTTAACGGAGGGGGTGATAGACGAAGCTATAAGACATTCAATTACCAAAATGTCTCATTTGCATTTCGTAGCCAATGAAACCTATCGGCAAAGAGTTATTCAGTTAGGAGAGAACCCGGAACGAGTGTTTAATTATGGTGAATCAGCACTGGACAATATAAAGAGGCTTAAATTGTTGGACAGGGAGGCTCTCGAACAAGCCATAAAATTTAAATTAAAGCCAACTGTTTTCTTGGTTACGTATCATCCCGTAACCCTATATGATAATCCGGAGCAGGCAATGTCAGCTTTATTGCAGGCTTTAGATCAATTTCCCGAGGCAAGTATAATCTTTACGAAACCCAATGCTGATACCAATGGTAGAGTACTAATAAAAATGATAGATGAATATGTTGAAAATCAATCAAGCAGAGCTAAGACCTTTACTTCTATGGGCCAGCTTTTATATTTGAGTGCCATAAAGAACGCGGATGTAGTAATAGGAAACTCTTCCAGTGGTCTTACTGAAGTTCCGGCATTAAACAGGCCGACGGTGAATATTGGAAATAGACAAAAAGGCCGGTTAAAGGCTAGTTCGGTTATTGATTGTGAGGAAAATGAGGAGCAAATCATATCAGCTATTCAAAAAGCTCTTTCCACAGATTTTCAGGCTTCATTGCGCCAGGTTCTTTCGCCATATGAAGAAGGCAATGTTTCCCTGCGAATTAAAGAACATCTTAAAACAGTTGCTTTAGAAGGTATAACTAGGAAAGAATTTTATGATTCGGAGAACCTGGTAGGTGGGATGTGAGAAAGTTGGAGATTGAGCAGGATCTTCTGGAATTAGTATTGCAGTATGCGGAAAAAAGTTCGTTTTACCGCAATTTGTACCATGGACTCTTCATTGAGCGTTTTACAGACGTTCCCTTTACTAATAAGCAGATGTTATTAGACGATCAGTCTCTGAATCACCCTTTTGGTACCAACGTTTGCGTTGAAAACAAAAACATTGCTCGTTTGCATAGAACATCTGGAACTACCATGCGGCCACTGACGTTAGTGCTGACAGCCAGGGATGTTGAACACGTTATTATGGCCGGAAGTAGGGCTTTCAGAACCGCCGGGATGGATGACAATGATATGGTTTTTAATTGCATGAATTATTGCATGTGGATGGGTGGTTTCATGGATCATCAGAGTATGGAAGCGACCGGAGCTGCTGTTGTTCCCTACGGGGTTGGGAAAACCGAAAATCTAATCGCCATGCTGCTTGAAATGGATTCACCCTGTATTCACTCTACGCCTTCCTATCTTGCCACGATTCGGAAAGTGCTGCAGGAGAAGCATGGTTTGTCTCCTAAACAGCTGGGCTTGAAAAAGGGTTTTTTTGGTGGAGAAGCTGGCATGCAGGATGAAGTATTCCGCAAAAAAATTGAGGATGAATGGGAAATAAAGGCGATCAACGCTAATTATGGACTTTCAGAGGTGATGAGTATTCTGGGTGCGGAATGCGATCGTCGGGAAGGGCTTCATTTCACCGCTTTACCTTTTGTGCATGTGGAGATAATCGACTCGGTAAGTGGGATAGGACTACAGCTGGAGGCGGGTGTTATCGGGGAAATGGTTGTAACTAACCTGGTCAAAGAAGCTCAACCATTAATCAGATATCGCACTGGGGATATTGTGGAAATTATTTCAACCGAGGACTGTCCTTGTGGTAACGAAGGTTTCCGCTTCCTTCTCCGTGGACGCAGCGATGATATGCTGGTTATCAAAGGAATTAATTTTTATCCGGAAGCCATTCGGACTTTGCTTTCCCAATATCCCGAATGTACCGGCACCTATATAGTCAGGGTTCCAAATCGCCAGCCGATTGATGAGATTTCAGTCAGGGTTCAGGTGCTTGCCGGAGAGCAGAACCATGCCTCTCTTGCCGAAGAGATCAAAAAGCAAATCAGGGCCAGATTGTTTATAACGCCAGAAATCATCTTGGTCCAAGACATTGAAAGCGGGGAAAACAAAATCAGGCTAGTGGAAAGGTGGAGTTAAACCATTCATGCACTGAAGCGGGATTAATTGTTCGGTGCGGGAAGGGATGTTAATCGGAGATGAGACGATTGTTGGTATGGGGAGTGTTGTTGTAAATGACCTTACCAGTAGATTACCTGAACGGGTTTACCTACACTTCCGATACCCGATAAATGGAACCGGAGGATGATTATCGGATGCAGGATCAAAAAAAAAACGCATTTAAACAGAAGGTGCCCAACTATTTGCAACATCTGCTTAATAGAATAAGGAGTGAATTTGGAGAAGGATCTCCTGAATATAATGCATTATATAATCAGTATTTTTATTCGCCGGCGGAGGACATAGTCGCAAAAGAACATAACCTGAAACATTATGAGGCAGCAATCAGGATCAAGGAAGAATTACCCCGCGGCTTGGAAAGGCTGTACAGGCGACAGCTGGTTATCGATCTAACCATGGTTTGCGCAGCCCACTGCCGATACTGCCTCCGTTCGAACTATGAACCGATACAGATCAAAAGAAGCGACATTAGAGGAATTGTTGATTATGTCGAAACGGATGAATATCTGAAAGAGCTGCTGGTAACAGGCGGCGATCCATTTATGGTGCCCCATTTATTGATGCATTTGATTGCAGAAGTGGTTGAAAATGCGCCCAATATTGAGATCATTAGAATTGGTACTCGCCTGCCGGTGCAGTCTCCCGACAAATTTAATGAAGAATTATTTGAGTTTTTCAAGTCATATCATAAAAGGGTTCGCTTTGAATGTGCTATCCAGATTAACCATTCTATAGAATTACAGGAACAACCTCGAAAAATCATGGCAAGATTACAAGAATCTGGGGTTAGAATCTACAGTCAAAATGTTCTTCTTAAAAAAGTAAACGATAGTGTCGAGGCACTGGTGGAGTTGTATGACAATCTCAGATATCTAGGCATCGAGGCCCATTATCTTTTTCATCCAGTCCCTATAATTGGCACGCAGCATTTTCGGACGAGTGTTTCCAGAGCGATTTCCTTGGTCAAAGAACTGACATCATCAGGTCAAATATCAGGCAGAATCAAACCGATGCTTTCATTAATGACGGATGTTGGCAAAGTAACCCTATATGAGGATACCCTGGGCGAAAAAGACGGAGACGGATATTATGATGTTCGAACCTGTTATCGAATGGAGGACAGATTGCGCTGGAATCCTGATTACCTGCTTCCGGATACGGCTAGGGTTGATGAGCGTGGATGCATCATTGTCAAGTATCTTGATGGGAGGGATGATTGATGAAAAAGGAACGTATTATAATTATCGGCATTGGTCAGCATGCCCAAATGATCATAGACAATATCGACCAAATTAATAATATCGAGATATTTGGTTTGATTGCTGCAGACAAGGCGGATGTCGGCAAGAAAGTTATGGGCCATGAAGTTGTCTGTACCGATGATGAGGTAGATGCTTTATTAATGGATAATCCTGATATTTGTGGATATTTCCTGGGAGTTGGAGACCTGCGGATTAGGCAGCGCTTGGTGGCAAAATATGATGCGAAGATCAGAGCCGTTAATATCATTCACCCTGCTGCCATCATATCGCGGTATGCGCAAATAGGAACCGGCAATGTGTTTGAAGCCTATACCAAGATTGCCAACGGGGTGACCGTTGGATCTCATTGCATTGTCAATAGTTTTACCAGCGTCAACCATGATCAGACCGTTGGCAATAATGTATTGATTGCCGGAAGTGTCAGCATGGCCGGGAAAACCATTGGTGACAATACATTGATCGCTGACGGGGCTTCGATTGGTTTCAAGAGGAATGTAGGTTGTTGCTGCATTATCGGTGATGGAGCGGTTATTACGAAGGACGTTCCCGATTATTCCATTGTCTACGGTAATCCGGCCAGAAAGGTCAGAGACAATGTTTGGTGAAAATGCGGTGTATATCATTGCCGAAGCTGGTGTGAATCATAATGGTTCTGTTCCCACGGCTAAACAGTTAATTGATGAAGCTGCAAAGGCTGGGGTAGACGCTATAAAATTTCAAACCTGGAAAACCGAAAATGTAATCACTCGTTCAGCCCCAAAAGCAGCCTATCAGAATGAACAGGCAGATAGTGCTGCTGACCAGTTTACCATGCTGAAAAGGCTCGAACTTCCATACAGCGATTTTGCCTATTTGAAGGAATACTGCGATGTCTGTGGCATGACGTTCCTTTCCACCGCAGATGAATATGAAAGCGCCGCTTTTTTGAACACATTGCAGGATTTGTTTAAAATCGGGTCGGCAGAATTGACGGACTGGCCGTTTTTGCGGAAAATTGCGGCATTTGGAAAGCCAGTGCTATTGTCGACCGGAATGGCAGATCTTGCGGAGATTAGGGATGCCCTCCGGGTGCTTGGCGAGGGAGGTCTGACCAAGGACCGTATTGTTATATTACACGCCAATACAGAATATCCTACCCCATTTTCCGATGCAAATCTGCGTGCGATCCAAACGATTTCTGTAGAACTCGGTGTTAAAACTGGATATTCAGACCATACGCAAGGTATTGAAGCTGCGATTGCAGCTGTTGCACTGGGAGCCTGCGTAATTGAGAAGCACTTTACTCTGGATAGGCAAATGGAAGGACCAGATCACAAGGCCAGCATTGAGCCTGCAGGACTGAAGCAAATGGTTAAAGCCATCAGAAATATTGAAATGGCACTGGGAACGGGCGTGAAAAGGCCCAGCCCCAGTGAACTGAAGAATATTCCTTTTGTTCGCAAGTCAATTGTCGCCAAAAGACCGATACGTAAAGGTGATGTTTTTAGCGAGGAAAACATCACTGTGAAAAGACCTGGCACTGGGTTAAGTCCGATACAGTGGGAGCGGGTAATTGGCCAGGCAGCCGATAGAGATTACGAAAGGGATGATTTTATCAACTTTGTCGAAAGCCTCTAAATAAGCTATCCTTTTCAATATACAATTTGCGGATTACCTGGTTGGTATTTTTAATCTGTGCTGCGTAATAGTTAGAAAGAAGTTTTTGGTTAGCTTCATATAATAGTCTATGGAACTCGTCATCACTGAGATCAGTAAAATTAACAGATAGTAGATCAGAATTCATATGTTTATGCTCATAAAAATCTGCACAGTCTTTCAGAAGGCCTTTTTCAATGGCGTAATAATATAAAGGGCAACCCGGATAAGGAGTTACTGGCCTTATGGTTCTCATCTGCGCATGATCATCGTATTTTAATAGAAATTCAACCCCGAGCCGGAGTGATTCAGCAGTTTCGCCTATGTTGCCGAATATTATGTTAAACCCTGGGCTCATCCCTGCCGCTAAAGTGTTCTCAATACCGCTGATAATTTGCTTGACTGTCAGGGCTTTATTCATGTTGCGCAGGGCCTGTTCGTCCATCGATTCGATTCCATAATTAATAAAGACACAGCCCGCCTCTTTCATCAGTTTTAAAACATCAGGTTTAGCGTAATTAAGCCTTCCGTTGCAATCCCACCTTATATCCAACTTGTTTTTAATAAAACTCTCACATAGGTTCACCGTTCTCTGCGGGGAACTCATTAAAAGTTCGTCGGAGAAGATGATATAAGAAATTGCATAATTTTTCTGCAGGATTTTAATTTCTTCGACTATACTTTCCGCACTTCGTCCCCGGAATCCTTGGTCCATGCGGTAGCAGAAATTGCACTTGAAGCTGCATCCCCTTCCCGATAAGACTGGCATGGAGCGTTCGCTATTTTTCATGTTGGGCATCCTGAGCAAAGCATAATGGTCTATAGGAAACAAATCCCACGCAGGAAGAGGTATCTTATCGATATCAGCAATTAAGGCTTGCCGGGGTGTCTGGATACATTGCCCGTTTTCCAGGAAAGCTATGCCGTTTACCGAGTGTAACGATTGCTTATGCTCCAGCGCTTCTAAAAGATTGATAACCGTAATCTCGCCCTCGCCAATAACAATGGCGTCGGCAAGAGTCTTTTTTAAAAAATAATCGGGTTCTGGCGCACACAAATGTCCCCCTAAAACATAAAAGGGTCTGTATTTTGATTTGTTAATAGCCTCGGATATTTTTAACACTTTGCGATATTGGTAATATCCCCCACAGGCGCTTACACCAATAAAGTCATAGCGTTCCTTATTCAGTAAATCGGTTAAATGAGACTCCGGCCAGTGATAAACGTCTTGGTTATAAATATTAACCTCATGCCCCGCCTTAACACATGTTGATGCGATATATGCTAAGCCTTGTGGAAACCATGAAATATAAGAGTCATTATCATAGGCCACTAAAAGAATTCTCATTTCTTCACCTCAATCATATTAGGACAGCCTTTCGGTTATTACCGGCTTCTAATTATTAAGTTATGTAAGTGGAAGAATGGTTGTTACAAACATCTCAGCTCGTATTTTACGTTATTCGAAGCACCAAACCTTAGAAGTCACATTATCCTGCTCCTTTCACCATGAATGTTATGGAACACTGTAGAAATGCCCGCACTCATTCTTAAAAAGTCACATATGATGGAGTACCATTGTTCCCGCCCGGGCTGAAGATTAATAATGAAAGGCCAGCAATCTTCTCCTGGATCTGACCGCTATCATGGCTAGAAAGCTGGGCTGCATAATTCTACATCTAGCGTGACAAGGGGACGATTGCTAGCATGAAAAAGTGTCAGAAGCAGGAATGAGGGAATAAATTATGTGGAAGAAAGTTTGTATAAGCCCTGACACTACGATTGTAAAAGCTATAGAAATAATTGATCAGGCCGCCCTGCAGATTGCCCTGGTGATAAATGACAAGGGGCAACTGCTGGGAACTGTCACTGATGGTGATATACGCCGTTCCATCCTAAGACATCTAAGCCTGGAAGAACCAGTGAACAAGATAATGAATACAGCTCCTCGTTTTGTTTACCGAGAGCAATCCCGGCAAAAAGCTATTTTGCTTATGAAAAACAGCAAGTTGCGTCAGATTCCGATAGTGGACGAATATCAACGTCTGGTGGGACTGGAAATTGCTGATGAAATTTTAAGTCCTCCTCCGCGGGATAACTGGGTAATACTCATGGCTGGAGGACTAGGGAAGCGTTTGAATCCACTCACCGAAATCTGTCCCAAGCCTCTTTTAAAAGTGGGCGATAAACCAGTACTTGAGACTATTCTGGAGAGTTTTATTGTACAGGGATTCAAACATTTCTATATATCAGTAAATTATAAGGCGGAAATGATCATTGAACACTTTGGCGATGGTTCCAACTGGGGGGTGGAAATTAAATATCTACATGAAAAAACTGGACTGGGTACGGCAGGAGCCTTGTGCTTACTTTCGGCTAGGCCAGAAGAACCTCTAATCCTGATGAACGGGGATATATTGACCAAAATTAACTCTGGACAGTTACTGGATTTTCACAAGAAAAATCGTACCGAAGCGACTATCTGTGTCAAGGAACAACAAAGCCAGATACCCTATGGGGTAGTTACTATTGATAAAAACCGACTTAAAAACATAGAGGAAAAACCTGTACGGAGTTTTTTTATCAATGCAGGACTATATGTGTTCAACCCTGGAGTTCTGGATTATGTTCCGGATGATTCATATTTTGACATTCCTGATCTTCTTAAAATCCTTCTAAAAAACGGAAAAGAAATAGGAATTTTCCCTATTCGTGAGTACTGGATAGACATTGGACGCTTTGATGACTATGAAAGAGCTAACCATGAATTCCCGGAGGTGTTTGGATGATAGATGGTCAAAAAGTCCTGGGAATAATTCCAGCCCGAGGCGGTTCCAAAACAATTCCCCGGAAAAACCTGAAGCTTCTGGCCGGCAAACCCCTTATAGCTTGGACTATAGAGGAAGCACATAAGTCTCAATATATTGACCGTTTAGTCTTTTCTTCCGAAGATGCGGAGATTATTAGAGTGGCAAAAGAATGGGGATGTGAGGCACCCTTCGTGCGGCCTGCTCATTTAGCAGAAGATGAAACCCCGGGAATCGAACCTGTCATCCATGCTATTAATAGCATCAGGGAAAAATATGATTACATCGTACTTTTACAACCCACTTCACCTTTGCGTACCGTAAATGATATTGATGACTGTATTAGCTGCTGTATCCAGGAAGCTGCACCTGTTTGTGTTTCGGTATCTGTGGTGAATAAAAGCCCTTACTGGATGTACACCCTGAACGAACACCAAAAAATATTTCCCCTGATGCAGATCGAGCACTCTATTGAGCGCAGGCAAGACCTCCCCCCGGTATATGAACTCAATGGAGCAGTCTACGTAGCCCAAACGGATTATTTATTGAGAGAAAAGAGTTTTATAGGTGACAAAACACTGGCTTATATCATGCCTGCAGACAGGTCACGAGATATTGATAATGAGATGGATTTTATTTATTGTGAAATCATAAAAAGTCTGTTGATATAGAACCCAAACCTTAGAAAGGTAGCATAACTTATTATGAGCTTTCAGTTTATAACCAAGAAGTTAGCCGCAAACTCAAGGCGATATTGGGGTGTTTAAAAAGGAGAGTGTTATGGGGTTCATAGAAAATATGGAGATATTAAGAGAATTATTTCCGGATACATGGAAAAAAATCTCGGAAATAGAAGATAAACTAGATAAAGATCTGGTTCGAACAATTCCGACGAAAGATGGCAGTTCAATATTTAAAGTTGGAAAACAGTTTATTCATGACAAAAAAGCTCCTCACAGTGAAGCGGAAAATATGATTATACAATTTAAAAATATAAAAGACCATTCGGACATTCTTTTTTACGGCCTGGGGATGGGATATCATATAAATGCCTTTGTAGAACAATACCCGGGAACCTCTTTCTCAATATACGAACCGGCACCGGAGGTGTTTTACCAGTTTCTTTGCCATGCAGATTTAAAGCAGATGCCTCTTCATTTATTAAAAAACATCTATATCGAAACCAGGCCGGAAGATCCAAATATTTTCTGCGGCAGATATGTTAGAAACATAAGTAACTCGGTACTAGTCATCGAGCTTCCTGCTTACCGCAGCATATTTCCGGAAAAGCATAAGAACTTTTTTGCCGAATTTGAAAAGCAGATAAACGAGCGACGAATTTCAGTGGCTACTAATTCCACCTTTCAAAAACGATGGACAATAAACAGCATTAGAAACTTTATCCAGGTTTTAAAAAGCCCCAATATTATGATTGAAAAAAAAGCTTATTTTAACAATAAACCAGCCATCCTGGTTGCAGCCGGGCCATCACTGGAAGAAGAAATTGAAAATTTACGAACAATAAAAAAAAATGGGCTGGCTTATATATTTTCTGTTGGTACAGCTATTAATAGTCTCATTCAACGCCAGGTTTATCCTCATGCTGCCTGCACCTATGATCCTTCCGAAGAGAATCAGATCTTCTGTAAGGAGGTTCTGGAAAAAAACATTAATTCCATTCCTCTTATTTTCGGCAGTACAGTAGGATACGAAACCCTGGAAAAATACCCTGGTCCTAAAAGTCATATGTTGATCAGCCAGGATAGCCTGGCAGCATTTTATCTTAATGCCGGAAATCATGAAAACGTTGATTCTGTCAATGATGCTACCACTATTGCGGTTATCACCCTGCAGCTGTTATATAAGCTGGGTTTCAACCCGATCATACTAGTCGGGCAAAACCTGGCATATCGAGATGGTAAGAATTATACATCTGGATCAACTTATCCCGCTCAGGAGGCTATTCAACAAGAAATGAATAATGCCGTGTTGGTTAAAGATGTGTACGGTAATGAGGTGCCCAGTAACCATAATTACATTCGGATGAAACAACAGCTTGAAATATACATCAGTCATTATAAAGATTTAGATATAATTAACACTACCCAATATGGCGCTCATATTGAAGGGACCAGGTTTGAAACCCTGGATACAATAATCAATGCCCAGCTTCATAACAGGGTGGTTGAGGATGAATGGCTGGAATCTGAGAAACTAAGTTATGATATGGAATATTTAATCAAACAAAACCGCATAATGAATGATGCCCATCAGAAGGTTATACAATTACTGGAAATATGCAAGCTGGATCTTGATAATATCTGCCAACTTTCGGATAGCGGTAATGTCAATCTAATAGGCCGGAGTTACGAGCAATTTAATCTAAGTATGGATGAATTAAGGAATAATCAGTTTTTCATTACCTTTATCACCCCCATGAACAGGGTTGAGCTGGAATTTTTAATACTTACAGTCTCTGACATTTCCAGAGAAACCGATCCCATCCTAAAAGCTAAGCTAATGGAGAAACATTTTCGACCATTCCTGCTTAACTGTGAACAGGATATCCTTCTTATAAGTCCGTTTTTCAAGGAAATGAATCAATCCATCCAGGATATTTATAAATTGTGTATGGTCCGGCAAAAAGCTGCCAGAACTAAAATATTGCTGGTAGACAGTGACGGAGTCCTTACCGATGGAAACATATATTACTCGGCTTCCGGGGATGAAATAAGAAAATTTCATTATAAGGACCGTATCGGTATTGATCTTCTCAAGGCAAAAGGGTTCATAATCTTAATTATTAACCAGGAATCCAATCCAGTAATAAAAACTGCCGCTGAGAAATTGGGCATTCATCCCATCAATTCAGAAGATAAAACAGGGATTATTGCGGAGGTTGCTAAAGAATATGCACTTGACCATTCAGAAATCGCTTGCGTTTTCAATGATATGTGTGATTTGGAATCGTTTAAGCAGGTCGGCTTGAGCTTCGCGGTGCAGAATGCTGCCCAAGATCTGCACAATGCAGTTGATTATGTACTTGCAGTAAATGGTGGTCAAGGAGCTATGCTGGAAATTGCAAAACTACTGGCAGATTAATTTATTTTTAAGCATAATATTTATTGAAAATTTAAAACCAAAAGACGAGATACACTCTCGCCTTTTGGTTTTTTAAATTTTGTATAGAAACTAGTTTTGGGCCTGGAAATAGGTAAGCAGAGTACCGGAAGACTCACCAGTATCAACATAATAAAGCCTTGCATATCTGGCGTTGATACCGGCAGTAAATAAAACCCAACTTCCACTTGCAAATGTTTTTGAACTGTCAAATACATAGTCGGAATCTGTAGCAGTGCCACCGCTCAAGGCAGAACTCTGTAACTTGATTGTTAATAGGTCTCCGCTAGTACCGCTGTATTTTACAGCCAGGGTCCAGGAAGTATAGCCGAGTATATCGTAGGAACCTTCAGTAAATGCTCCAGATTCGGTCAACCCGCCGATATTTATTGAAGTTTGGAGTGGTCCGGAATCAACGATAGAATGACCACTAAGGGCGACGGATCCACTGATACCTACAGAGCCACTAACTGCAACGCTGCCGCTAATTTCAACAGGGCCACTAACGGCAACACTACCGCTGATCTGAAGAGGTCCGCTAACAGCAACAGAGCCACTAACAGCAACGCTGCCACTAATCTCAACAGGGCCGCTGACGGCAACGTTACCGCTGATCTGAAGAGGTCCGCTAACAGCAACAGAGCCACTAACAGCAACGCTGCCGCTAATCTCAACAGGGCCGCTGACTGCAACACTACCGCTGATCTGAAGAGGTCCACTAACAGCAACAGAGCCACTAACAGCCACGCTGCCGCTAATTTCAACAGGGCCACTAACGGCAACACTTCCACTGGTTCCGACAGTTCCCGTAATGTTCATCATACCGCTGCTATTAGTCAAAAGCGGTTGAATAGCTCCCGTGCTGTCTCCACCATAAATCCTAACTCGCAATGAATCAGCATAATCTTGGAAAGTTTTATAGTTCGGCATTTTTTCTCACTCCTTTTTGCCATATTAAGAGTTGCTTCATAGGTAAACTCCTTATGTAATTTATGAAATATAAATTGCAAGGGTTCCTATAAATTCTAAATAATGGTATGAATAATTCTGACAGGAAATCATTTCATTCATTTGCCGGCCTTTTTCATACGCTGAGAATCAAATCGGTATCTAAACATAAGTATTTAGGGAACCAAATAGGGATTTTATACATATCGTAAAATAACACTTATATAAAGGGGTTGCAGGCTTTTGCAAGTTTCACTCAGTATCTGTTTGATAATAAAAAATGAAGAAAAACATCTATCCCGCTGCCTTTCAAGTATTAAAGATATCGCCAGCGAAATCATTGTCGTAGACAGTGGTTCGACCGATAAATCCCTATTGATTGCAAGCGAATACACTGATCAGATTTATTCTTATAAGTGGAAAGATGACTTCAGTTTAGCTCGAAATATTTGTTTGGATAAAGCTGAGAGTGATTGGATTCTTGTTCTTGATGGAGATGAAGAAGTGGACCGGAAATGCCTGGATCTTATCAAGGAAATAATCCAGGCTCAAGACATTGATGCCTATTTAGTAACTATAAATAATAATCCTGAAAGTACTCAGGAACTAATGGCTATATCTGATATACAGCCGCGTTTATTTAGAAATAATAAGCAATACAGATATAGAGGTATTATATGTGAACAGATAATGGATAGTATGTTGGACTCAAATGCCAGGATTGAAATGGCACCGGATATCCGCATAATTCATTATGGCTATGTCAAAGAAGATAATGAAAACCGACATAGATTGA
>JAQUUV010000002.1:0-1424 GCA_028693695.1 Syntrophomonas sp. | reverse complement strand
GGTATTATATGTGAACAGATAATGGATAGTATGTTGGACTCAAATGCCAGGATTGAAATGGCACCGGATATCCGCATAATTCATTATGGCTATGTCAAAGAAGATAATGAAAACCGACATAGATTGATGCGCAATGCAGATCTAATTAGTAAAGCCTTTTACAGGGATGAGGAAGAAGCGATAAAGTACTTCTACCTGGGACGATATTATTATCTTCATCACAAATTTGCAGATGCCTTGGCACACTTTCTATTCGTCTATGACCAAGCTGATCTTCAAGCGGATTATTTTCCCGAGCTGTTACGTTCTATTTCAGTCAGTCTGTATATGCTGGATAGAAGTGCGGATGCCCTTACCTTTATAGATAATGCTCTTGGAATCTTTGCTGATATGGGAGATCTGCATTATATAAAAGCGGTTGTTTATAAAAATAACTATGAATATACTAAGGCTTACCAGGCTTATAAAAAATGTCTTACACTTCCTGACCAATCACTTCATTACTTCAGTGTCTATTGCCAGCATAAAGATAAAATATATTTTTATATGGGCGGTCTGATAGAATACTTTATGGATAAAGACAAGGCCTTATATTTTTTCTTGGAATCTCTCAAACATAATCCCTACATGCTTGATTCTCTAAGGCGGATAATTGTAATACTTAATCCTCGGGTCAATCCGGAATATACTACCTTGTCCTTAAACAAGGTCTTCGATTTAAGTGATCGGGCTCTACAGGCAGAAATGGCCTTAATGTTCTATGAAGAAGGTGCGTATCAGCTTGCTCTTGATAATATAAACAAATTGGAAAATAGCGCGCCAATATCAGAGTATATTAGATTAATTAAAGGTTTATGTTTACTGCGTAATAAGCAGTATTCCGAAGCAGAAGAAGAACTGCAGAATATTAACAGTAATAAAAACTTATATATTACTGCTCGAAAATACCTGCTAATCTATTATTGGTTGGTACAGGATTACCGGAAGGCAGCAGGATGTTTAAAAAGGATAAAAAATGCCGGGGCTGAGCCTGCCATAAACTATGTCTTAAACCTATTGATCAGGGGATATACTGGTAAAACAAATGCCGTTCAAGAGCAGACCTATAATTTGGCGAAGCAAATTATGGAACTGGTAGTTGAACTCGATGACATTGAGCGGGTAGATGAAGCATTTCAAAATCTTGCTCCAATTTTAGGAGAGCGGCCATCTCGCTTATTGGCGGAAATATTTTATAAATGTGAAAAATATGAATTGGCTGAAAAAGAATTCCGTTACCTGCTGGAAACAGACAATTCAGATGCCCAGGCATTTTATTATCTAGGTAAAACCTGCTGGGCTAAAGGAGATTTACACGATGCAGAAAAATATTTATTCCAGGCTATAATTAACGGCTTGGAAACCCCTAAAATAAGGTGGGAAGT
>JAQUUV010000079.1:1777-8627 GCA_028693695.1 Syntrophomonas sp. | reverse complement strand
TATGATGAAGACGATAGAAAAATATTGAAACTATTGCAGGGAGACCTTCCCATAAAATCTCATCCCTTTCAGGAATTGGCCCAATCCATGAATATTTCGGAAGAGGATATTATAGGCCGAGTGCAGAAATTACAAGGAAAGGGTACAATTAGAAGATGGGGTGCTGTGTTGCGTCACCAGCAAGCGGGTTTTGTTGCTAATGCCATGGTGGCATGGAAGGTTGAGGCGGAACAGGCGGATAAGGTAGGTAATATAATGGCTGGATTTAAGGAAATTAGTCATTGCTACCTTAGAGAAGTGCCAGATGATTTTAGGTACAATATGTTCAGTATGATTCATGCCCGTAGTGATCAAGAACTTAGGGAACTGATTGATAGGGTGTCGGAGCAAACTGAACTTACGGATTATGTTGTTATTAAGAGCCTCAAGGAGTTCAAAAAGGCTAGCATGGAATACATATAAGGGGAGGATTAACGGCTTGGATACTCGTAAATCCGAACAACTTTTTAAGAAAGCCCAAAAGTATATGCCTGGGGGGGTTAACAGTCCGGTTCGGGCTTTTAAGTCGGTCGGGCTAACTCCACTGATTATTAAAAAAGGCCAGGGATCTAAACTTTATGATGTCAACGATAACGAATTTATAGATTATGTATGCTCCTGGGGGCCGCTTATTCTTGGACACTGCCATCCTGAGGTCATCGATGCGGTTTGTGCCGCAGCTAGGGAGGGTACGAGTTATGGAGCATGTTGTGAAAAGGAAATTGAGTTAGCTCAATTAATATGCGAAGCTTTTCCCGCTATGGATAAAGTGCGCCTGGTTAATTCAGGAACTGAGGCTACCATGAGCGCGGTACGCTTGGCTCGAGCTTATACCGGCAGAGATAAGATTATAAAATTTGAGGGATGTTATCACGGACATGCTGATTCGTTTTTAATTAAAGCGGGTTCGGGGATGCTCACCGCAGGTGTTCCTACCAGTCCCGGCGTTCCAAAGGCCTTAGTCGAGCAGACTTTAGTGTGTAAGTTCAATGACCTGGATTCGGTCAAAAAAGCTTTTATGCAGTCCGGACCTAATATTGCCGCCGTTATCGTAGAACCGATAGCTGCAAATATGGGTTTGGTTACCCCGCGGCCTGGATTTTTGGAAGGTCTGCGCGAGATTACCAGACTCTACGGAAGCCTACTGATTTTTGACGAAGTTATAACCGGCTTTAGAGTATGCTATGGCGGTGTACAAACCCTTACTCAGATAAAACCGGATTTAACAACTCTGGGTAAAATTATAGGGGGAGGTTTACCGGTAGGAGCCTACGGAGGTAAAAGGGAAATCATGGATAGGGTGGCACCGGAGGGAGATGTATACCAAGCGGGTACCTTATCGGGAAATCCGCTGGCCATGGCGGCCGGAATTACTAGTTTAAAGAATTTACGGGAGACCGACTTCTATGAGCGTTTAGAAGGAATGGCATACCACTTGACCGATCGCCTGCAGATCAGTTTTGAAGCTCATGATCTAAACTATTCTATTAACAGAACTGGTTCTCTGTTTTCGATATTCTTTACCGAGCAAGAGGTTTATGATTATGAATCGGTATTAAGCTGCGATACAAAAAAATATGCGCTTTTTTATCGGGAACTGTTACAGGCTGGAGTCTATTTTCCGCCTTCCCAGTTCGAAGTATGCTTTGTTTCAGGGGCGCATAGCCTGAATGATATTGAAAAGACCACTGAGGCAATTGATAAGGCGCTGGATAGAATTTAGGTGGGGGAGGATCGGCCTTGGATAGTACATATGGCTGGGAGTGGTTTGTAAAACAGTTCGAATCCATTAGTAAAATTAATCTTACCGCCTATAAGAGACCACAAATGGAGCGTCGTATCAATAGTTTTATGAAGCTGGTAAATGGTGGTGATTATAATAAATTCATTGCTTTGCTTCGTGACGATATAGGGATTTATAACCGCTTTATTGAACATTTGACCATCAATGTCTCTGAATTTTTCCGTAATCCCAGCCAGTGGGAGGTACTGGAGAAAGAAATCATTCCAGCCCTCTTGAAAGAAAGAAGCCCTCTAAGGGTTTGGAGTGCGGGATGTTCCACCGGCGAAGAAGTTTATTCCCTGGCCATGTTGTTGCGCGATAAATTTCCTGGTAAAGCGGATAAAATACTGGCTTCGGATATAGACAATGAGGTGATGGAAAAGGCAACCATCGGTTTGTATACCCTTAAGGCATTGCAATCTTTGCCGGAAAATTATAAGAGTCGGTATTTAGCCAAAGATGGAGAAAATTATCGACTGGTAGATGAGATAAAAAAAATGGTTATTTTTCAAAAACACGACCTTTTGAAGAGTACCTTCCCACAAGACTTTGATTTAATTCTGTGCCGGAATGTAGTTATCTACTTTACCGAAGAAAGCAAGCACAACCTCTATCGTAAATTTGCAGGCTCACTGAGACCTAATGGGGTTCTGTTTATTGGCAGCACTGAACAGATTTTTCAAGCCCAGGAATTAGGATTTAAATCAATAGCTACATTTTTCTACCAGAAAATATAATGTGATATATTTTTCTGACGCAGATTGATAAAATTTTTTTCTAATATTGTTTTAAAGCAGGAAAATAGACTTTGATATAGAAGTATATCCTTGGCTGTATTTTATTGCCGTTTAAGGATAGTAATAATCCAAAATGTGGCGGTGAATTTGCCGTAGGCAATAGTAAATACATATAACTTTCATGGGGGTGATGGCAGAACAAAAGGTATGAAGGTGATAATTCAGGGATAATTTAAAAAACCAGTGATGAAAAAAGGAGGAATGGACTTGAAGGTTATAGTATGTGTTAAGCAGACATTTGACACAGAAGCTAAAATCGAATTAAAAGATGGCAAAATTTCGGATGCAGGTATTAACCTAATCATCAATCCCTATGATGAAGTTGCAGTTGAAGGGGCAATTCAACTAAAAGAAAAGGGTATTGCTACTGAAATCGTAGTTATCACAGCTGGTGCCGATAAGGGCATGGACGCAATCCGTACTGCTTTGGCTATGGGTGCTGACAGAGGCATTCTAGTGAAACAGGATACTGGTGCTGATGAATATGCACGCGCAGTTGCTCTAGCTGCAGCGATTAAGGCTGAGAGTCCCCAATTAGTATTAGCTGGCCATGTGGCTGCTGATGACGGTTCTTCTCAAGTTCCTACCCGTATTGCGGAAATTCTAGGCTTCCCGCATGTAAACGTTATTACCGCTATTGATATTGCTGGCGGAAAAGCTACCTGCACCACTGAGGCTGATGGCGGCACTGCAGTTATTGAAGTTGCTATTCCCGCAGTTATCTCCAGTCAGGTAAGCTGGAATGAACCCCGCTATCCTTCCATGAAGGGTATTATGCAAGCCAAAAAGAAACCGGTTGCTACTGTTGACGCTGTAGCAGTCGACAATAAGATTAAAATAATTGACGTAAGTCTGCCTGCAGCTAAGACCGCAGGTATTAAGCTTGAAGATGATGCTGACGTCTGTGCAGTAAAATTGGCAGATTGGATGAAGAACACCGTTAAAGTAGAAGTAAAATAAGCGCATAAATACTTATTTGTGTAAAAAAAAAGGAGGGTAATTCATGGCAGGAACATGGGTTTTTGTTGAGCAAAAGGATGGAAATATTCGTAAAGTTACGTTTGAAATGCTATCTGAACTGAAAAAAGGTGGCGATGAGGTTTCAGCCGTTGTATTTGGTAAAGGAGTAGCAGGTTTAGCTCCAGAATTAGCCAAATGTGGCGCTGACAAGGTTTATGTAGCTGACGATGCTATGTTTGCTTCATATAACACCGGTGCTTTCGTAGCTCAAATAGTAGCTATGATAAAGGAATTCAGCCCCAATGCTCTATTATTTGCACATTCTTTTAATGGTAGAGATATGGCTTCCAGATTGGCTCAGAAGCTGGAAACAGGACTGGCTACCGATGCAGTTGCTGCTGATATAACTGCTGGCAAAGGCATTTTCACTAGGTCTATATATGCTGGTAAAGCCCTAGCCAAGGTTGAAGTAACCGGCAGTCCCGTTCTCGCTACCATTCGCCCCGGCGTATGGGAAGTTGGATCCACGGCTGGAGCTGGCGCAGTTGTAAACGCTGCTGTTGCAGCAACAGCTGGTGACGTATATCAGGTAGAAAAGAGTTTTGCTGCCACCGTATCTGCTAGACCAGACCTTGCTGAAGCTGCAGTAGTAGTTTCCGGCGGGCGTGGTTGTAAGGGACCAGATGGAATCAAATTAGTTGAGCAGTTGGCAGATCTACTGGGTGCGGCTGTAGGCGGATCTAGGGCATCCATCGATTCCGGCTGGCTAGGACATGAACTCCAGGTAGGACAAACCGGAAAGGTAGTTCTTCCTAACCTATATGTTGCCTGTGGTATTTCAGGCGCTATCCAGCATTTGGCTGGGATGTCTTCCTCCAAATTTATTGCCGCGGTTAATACGGATACTGAAGCTCCCATCTTTAGCGTATCAGATTTTGGAGTAGTTGCAGATTTGTTTAAGGTCATTCCTATACTTGTTAGCGAACTAAAGAAATAGTTGATCGCAGTTTACTGGTGTTACTGGATATGCGTTTTACGCATATCCAGTATATCCTTGCTTGCTGTATTAAGGAGGGAATTTAATAGATGATTTTCGGATCAGAACCAATCAGAGGTTTTTATGAAGTCCCAATGCGTGAAGTTGGGGCCAATATTCCCTACGAATGGCTCATTTATTTAATAATGCTTATTCCAGTAACCGTATTTCTTTTTGGTATGTGGAAGAAGATTGAAGTGTGGATGCTTGCCAAGGGCGAATCAAAGAGATTCGACAGATGGTGGGATCGTACCGTTTCATTTATAGTCAATACCTTTTTTCAGACTAGAGTCGTCAGAAAGCCTCTAGCAGGCTGGATGCACGCCTTCTTGTTCTGGGGCTTCTTCCTATTGTTCGTGGCGGCTGGCTTGGATGCTATGCATAACATGATAAAATGGCCTCATCTAGCCGGTAACATGTATATAGGAATGTCCTGGATCGTTGATGTTTTTGGTTTCCTAGCTTTAATCGGTGTACTTACACTAGCTTATATTAGATATGTACAGAAGCCGGATCGCCTGAACGATACTAAACCATTAGACGGCTGGATGCTCGTACTTATATTTATTATTTTACTTACCGGATATGTTATTGAGGGTGCCAGAATAGCAGCTCAAATTGCGCAAACCCCCTTCCTGGAACAAATACCCTACGAGAAGATAGCTTCCCCTGTCGGTTGGTTGTTTGCCAGTCTTTTTGCTGGTGCCACTGTAGACACCATATTAATGTGGCATCGTCTTCTTTGGTGGTTCCATATGGCGATTGCCTTCCTGTTTATTGGTTTAGTTCCGTTTACGAAACTATGGCACATTTTTGCTGGTATGTTCCAGTATTTCTTCCGTGATCTTGAACCTTCGGCAAACCGCATGGTATACGGCATAGAAGAAGCAGAATCCTTTGGCGCTGAGAAGATTGAAGATTTTGGCTGGAAGGATCTATTAGATTTGGATGCCTGTATCCGCTGTGGAAGATGTCAGGAAAACTGTCCGGCATTCAACACTGGCAAGGCACTCAATCCCAAATTGACCCTTATTCAAGCTATGAAAACACACTTGGATGCAAAAGTACCCTACCTTCTGGCAAGCAAGGGTAATTCCGAGCACGATGAGGAAATGGCCATGACGGACGAAGCTGCTGCAGATGTCAATCCTATGGAGCAGAGTTTGATCTATGACGTCGTTACCAGCGAAGTTATCTGGGATTGTACCAACTGCCGTGCTTGTATGGAACATTGTCCGATGTATATCGAGCACATTCCTAAGATTACTGAATTCCGCAGGAATCTAGTAATGTGGCAGGGTGATATGCCTGGTGAAGCGCAAGCCGCATTTACCAATATGGAACGCAACTATAATCCTTGGGGCGTTGGCTGGGCCGGACGCGCCGGATGGCTGGACGAAAGAGGAGTCAGAGACATCGTCAACCTTATTCCTGAAGATGGCAAGCCATTTGAATATCTTCTTTATGCAGGTTGTGCTGTTTCCTTTGATGATCGTTATAAGAGAGTCGGGGAAGCTCTGGTAAAACTCTTGAACAAAGCTGGAGTTAGCTTCGGGTATCTGGGAAAAGAAGAATTCTGTTGTGGTGACTCAGCCAGAAGACTGGGTAACGAGTATCTCTACCAGACCTTAGCAAACCAGAACCTGGAATCATTTAATAATTATGGGGTTAAAAAGATTATTGTTGTATGCCCGCACGGTTATAATACGCTGAAGAACGAGTATCCGCAAATGGGAGGCAAATTTGAAGTATATCATTATACCGAAATACTTGCTAAACTCGTTGCTGAAGGCAAACTAAAACCGAGTAAATCCCTGGGAGTCAAAGTCAGTTATCATGACTCTTGTTTCCTGGGAAGGCACAATGGCATTTATGATCAACCCCGTGCTGTCTTAAAAGCTGCTGGTGGCAGTATTGTTGAAATTGAAAAGAGCAAAAACTTTGGTTTCTGTTGTGGCGCTGGTGGTGGACGTATGTGGCTGGAAGAAGATGCAGTTGAAGGCTACAAACGTATCAATGACACCAGAACCGATCAACTTCTGGTGCCTAATCCCCAGATGATTGTTACCAACTGCCCATTCTGTTTGACCATGATATCTGATGGTGTCAAGGCGGCGGAAGCGGAAGAGAACACCAAGGTATTCGATGTAGCAGAGGTTCTGTGGCAGTCGATGTCCTAAGAAATTTTTTAGAAGAGGATTCCTCAAAGAGGGGGAATCCTCTTTTTTTATGGAA
>JAQUUV010000079.1:0-1677 GCA_028693695.1 Syntrophomonas sp. | reverse complement strand
ATGCATCAAGCTGGTCAAGGAGGTTAAAAATATTGTTGTATAAATATAATTCCGTGTTAAAATACTAAAAGACCTTTTCGGTGTTAAAGGATTGCGGGTTCCCATATAGAAAGGGGAGTCATTTTTGAAGATTGCTGTTTACCCAGGTAGCTTTGATCCGATTACCAATGGTCATATTGATATATTGGAACGAACTAGCCCCTTATTTGATAAAATTATTGTAGCTGTAGTACATAACGTATATAAGCAGGCTCTGTTTAGTCCGGAGGAAAGAGTAGCTCTAATAAAAGAGACAACAGGGCACTTGGGCAATATTGAAGTGGATTGTTTTAGTGGTTTATTGGTTGATTATCTTAAAGAGAAAGAGGCCAGCATAATAATAAGAGGAATGAGGTCTTTGACTGATTTTGAATATGAATCACACATGTCAATGATCAATAAAAAATTACTGCCAGAGGTCAATACCATTTTTGTAATGGCTGACAGCAATTATATTTGTGTGAGTTCCAGCGGAGTCAAAGAAGCTGCTATGCTAGGTGGAGACGTCAGTAGCATGGTTCCTAAGGCGGTTACCCATGGACTAAAACGCAAACTGGAACAGTTAAAGGCAGGCAAGTAAAAGAAAAGAGGCTGTCCCAAAAGTCCAAAACGGGCTTAGGGATAGCCTCTTTTTATTATAAATAAAATGGTGACTTGAAGGTTTCATCTTCGGTGTCGTCACGCTCCCCTCACTCTTGCCCTTCAAGGCTTGGAAAAAAGAATAGAACTGGCATATTGACTGTATGGTGAGTGTTTTTGGGGTATAATTAAGATAATGGTAAAAGAAAGGACAAAAGCTATGGAAAGAGATTATTTATTGAAAATAGTGGATAACGCTAAGAATTTCCGAGTCTATGTGGCTCGAACCACTTCACTGGTAGAGGAGGCCCATCGACGCCATGGAACTTCTGCCACTGCTTCAGCAGCTTTGGGCCGGGTTATGACCGCAGCCATAATGATGGCCAGTGATTTAAAAGGTGAGGATGACATATTGACACTGAAGGTAAATGGAAACGGCCCTGCCGGTACAGTCCTGGCCACGGCTGATTCCCAGGGGGGTGTGCGTGGTTTCATCTCTAACCCTTGGGCGGATCTACCATCCTGTAGACCAGGCAAGTTAGCGGTAGGAGAACTGGTAGGAACGGATGGAGACCTCGAAGTCATTAAAGATATGGGCATGAAACAACCTTTTACTGGTAGGGTTGCATTGGTTAGCGGGGAAATCGCTGAGGATTTGGCTCAGTATTTTCTCCTGTCGGAACAGATTCCATCTTTGGTGTCCCTCGGGGTTCTCGTCAGTACCGATTTGAGCATTCAAGCAGCCGGAGGTCTGTTTGTCCAAGCGCTGCCTGGATCTGGGGATGAGGCATTGGAGAAGATTGAGAACAACATCCTGGCATTAGGGCCTATAACGTCTGTGCTGAATAGTTATGACAAGCTGGAAGACATACTGCCACTTATCATGCGCGGAATTGAATACGCGGTGATAGGCGAGCAGGAAATAACCTTCCGTTGCAACTGTAATCGAGAAAAGGTAAGGAAAGTCTTGAGTGGTCTTTCTATGGATGACATACAAGGTGATAGTAGTGACGATATTGAAGTGTTTTGCAACTTCTGCCAGGAGCGCTATTCATTTAC
>JAQUUV010000078.1 GCA_028693695.1 Syntrophomonas sp. | reverse complement strand
TTCCAAGGCTGCATCAGCAATTATTTGAACCAGCTTGTCTTCTTTGATCAAAAAAGAGCCCTCCTACGTTTATTTAATATTTAGGTTAATTCACTTATCTCTTATTATATCATGCCTCACATAGCAAACTTAATAAACCCTATAGCTTGGCAACTTTCTGCAAAAAAGTATTTCTTACCGTAACCGTGCGGGGATGCAGGATCATCTGGCGATCCAGGCAGTAACGGATGGTGGAATCAAGTCCCAAAAGCATTGCCTGATCCAGGTTGCAGCGGGATAACTGGCGTAGACGCTCGAGATCAGGATAGGCATTGCGGTCAGGTTCTATCATATCTGCCAGGAATATAATCTTATCTAGTATGCTCATGTTCACAGAACCTAATGTGTGTGCCCTAACTGCCTCCAATATTTCGCTATCCTTTATCCCCAGTTCCTTTTCCAAAAGCAAGGCTCCTACCGGAGCATGCAAAAGATCCGGTGCATGGCGTTCAACTTCATTATCTATGAGCCCATTATCCTCGCCAATGAGCAGTAACTCGTCCGCAGTCAGGTCTTTAGCATAATCGTGTAAAATCCCCACCAGGAATGCTTTCTCGCTGTCAACCCCGAAAGATACTGCCAATTCTGCAGCTAGCTGGGCTACATTCAGACTGTGTTGAAATCGGCGTTCAGACAGCCGACCATGAACTATTTGGATAGCATCCGTGGCCTCAATCATTAGCAGATTCCTCTTCCCTGTATAAATCATTCTTCAGAATATACTCTTCAATCGCCGGTGGCAGCAAATATTTTATTGTCTGCCCTTTGGATACCCTTTGTCTAATGTCACTAGAAGATATATAAAGTCCAGGAATAGGAACTAGCAGGATCTTTTCCCATACTGCGCCAGGTATTTCACGAAAATGTTCTTGCTCATGGCTCAGCTGGTAGCCCGGCCGAGTGACCACAATAAAATTACACAGGGTTGCCAGACGTTCAACATCCTTCCAGGTATTTATCAGCAGCAAGGCATCAACACCTATGATAAAATATATTTTCGCCCCTGGAAATTCTTGCTGGTAGCTGGCAATTGTTTCTACCGTATATGAAAGCCCTTTCCTTTGCATTTCAAGCGCTGATACCGCAAAGTCTGGGTTATCCTGTACAGCCATCTTCACCATTTCGAATCGGTGTTGACTGTCTAGAACCTCATCCAAGGCTTTATGGGGTGGGCGAGCGGAAGGAATAAAAATAACCCGATCCAGATGGAAGGCATCGCGGGCACATTCGGCCGCTACAATATGCCCGTAATGGATCGGATCAAAGGTCCCGCCTAGAATGCCTAAAGATTTTAATTGCTGCATTTAGATCACCTTGTTCAACATATTAACGTCATACATCGAAGAATGACTTATCAGGTGTTTTATACTACGCTCTCATTACTGTAAATTATTGTTTTAATCGTTCCAAACTGAACTGCAGTATAGTCCTGTACTTTACAATTCTTCTTTACCTGACAACCGACGTTGGAAAAGCAAAAAAACAGGCAAAGGAATAATAATCCAGCCCAAGCTTTTGATTAGACTGTTTTTAGCTCTGCTTATTTGCCTTTCCTTTTCTCCTGCTGCCATGGTTTGATACCTTGCCATTATTTCATCATCAGAAAGCTTTTGAAGATCAACGTTTTCCTTACTAAATTCAGTTTTTACATTGCCCTGCTTAAATTCTTCAAATGTTTGAAAGTATGGAGCTGGTGCAACAATGTCTGTAACCGCCATAAAAGCAGCCACACTTCCTCCAATGCTCATCATTAAGGTTGCAAACAAGACCAAATAGACATAAACTTTTTTCATCATATCTTCTCCTTCTTGCTTAATCTCACTTTTCATTCCTGCCACAATTAAAGCCACTACTGCCAAAATAGCTGCTAGTATGATCAAAGAAACCATCATCGTACTCTTTCCTCAATTCTTCAAAAAATGCAAATAACACTGCTGCTTCCCACCCAGGTACTATGATATTTCGAGTGCAACCATATTATCAGCCAGCATGTCAACAAATATTCAATTAGATCATTATATCATTTATTATTGCCAACTTAATATGCAAATTGTCGACAAGGATTGAATCCATTCGCAAAATACATTAATCTTTTATTATTACTGTTCAGCAGTTTGCTTGCTAAAGTGCGGAGAGTAATTGGTGAGGAGTGTAACCAATATCACCGAATAGACTATGGAAGGAATTATTGCATGGAAAAAGAAATCACCATTGTATTTCATAATCAAGGACTGCGCAGTTTTATTGAAGTGGATCTCTGTGCAGAGTGCCCCCGCCAAGATGATAAGGGCTGCTGCGGGTTTTATTCACCGGTCTTTTATCCTACTGATCTGGCCTACCTGCTTTTTGAGCAGCCGGATTTACTGGACTATATATTTAAGCTGGATCATTTGACCATACTGGATGCTTCTATTACAGTTAATAATGTTATCGAAGGCAACAGCTACCGTTGCAAATTTCATAGCAAAGACGGCGGTTGTCTCCTAACCCAGACCCTCCGGGAGTCTATCTGCCGGCATTTTGTTTGTTCGGGGATTGGCTGGGAGGCGGAAGAAAGCATGCAAGACTGGCGTGAATTTTTCGACAAATTAAGCAACTATGAAATAGAGCTTAATAATGAATGGGCATCTATCCTAAAAGGGCAAGGTCTTATCCTGCGCGATACCACCCTGCGAGGACAGTTTTTTGATGAACTGAAAAAACTATATCAGCAAGAGCTAACCCGGCTGCCTGATTTCATCACAGCCATGCCCGAGAAGGAATCCAGATCTCTCACCCGCCATCTAAGCTTTGGTGCGGACTGGATACTCTGAGGAACTATCAAGAAATAATATTCGCAAAATATAATAATTGGAGGTTTTATAGAATGGATTGGAGTACAAATGCCAAAATACTAGACAATGTTTTGGAGGCGGTAGGGAGAACCCCTATGATACGCTTGAAACATATGTCCTCAGATGTTAATGCACATATTGCTGTGAAACTGGAATACAGTAATCCCAGCGGGAGCCTTAAGGATCGGGTGGTTTATGAAATTGTGGAGAAAGCCGAACAGCGCGGAGAACTCCAACCTGGTATGATACTCCTGGAAGGCACCACTGGCAATACTGGAATTGCCACCTGTATGGTAGGAGCCAGCAAAGGCTACCAGGTTATAATTGTTATGCCCGAGGGAATGAGCGAAGAACGCAAGAAGACTATTCTGGCTTATGGAGCGGAACTGGTTCTCACTCCGGGAGCAGAAACTGATGTAGATCTGGTTTTGGAAGAAGTGGCCCGCATCAAAGCAAAATACGGAGAACAAGCTTTTGAAATTGGCCAGTTCAACCGCCAGGAAAACCTCGATGCCCACTACTATCATACCGGCCCTGAGATATGGGAGCAGACTGAGGGAAAAATTGATGGGTTCGTAATGTGCCAGGGAACCGGAGGAACCATCACCGGAACTGCCAAATATTTAAAGGAAGCCAACCCGGCTATTAAGATTTATATATCGGAACCAGCCGAATCCCCTATACTGGCTTGCGGTAAAATCGGCAAACATATGGTACAAGGCATAGCCGATGGTCTAATTCCTGAAATCCTGGACCTCCAGTATGTTGATGGGGTGATTCTGGTGAGCTCCAAGGAGTGCATTGCCACGGCCCAAGAAATAGCGAAAAAAGAAGGGATTTTTTGCGGAATTTCTTCCGGTTGTAATGTAGCGGCCGCTCGAAAATTAGCTCAGAAATACCCCGACCAAAAACTGATCGTAACCATAGTTAATGATAATGGACTTCGTTACCTGTCTACTCCCCTGTGCGGTACGCCCGTCTCCCGCAAAGAACTGGATCGGGAATATCTGCTTAGCCCAGAAGAACTGGATAAGCTCTCTGGTTATAAACTGGAAGTGATTGAGTAAGGTTTTCGAGGGTTTCGTATAATTATTGTGTAAGAGACTACATACATCTATACAGTCATAGAACTTGCAGAAAGAGCTAAGATGCCCAGCAACCTAGTAGATTGCCCCATTGATAAAGTTCATATTGGCCTACCGGTGGAGCTGGCCTTCATTGAAAGAGATGGCAAAACTCTTCCTGTCTTCAAAATGAGCGAGGTTTCAACAACTCCGCTCACCTTCTAAGGCATGGTTGAATTTCTAATACACTTGAAAAATAACGAAATGGGGTCAGTTTGTGAACGTCATTAAATCCAACCTTCTGCTCCTGCTCACCGCAGCCATCTGGGGATTTGCTTTCGTAGCCCAAAGGGTTGGGATGGAACATGTAGGCCCATACACTTTCAATGGTGTACGGTTTATGCTGGGCAGTTTATCATTAATACCGCTAATATTATATTTTCGCGTTGATTCCCCTACCTCACCAAAGGGATATAAAAGCGAGGTGCTGGCTGGGCTTTTGGCAGGTACAGTGCTCTTCATCGCAGCTTCTCTGCAGCAGATAGGCCTCATATACACCACAGCGGGCAAGGCAGCTTTCGTAACCAGCCTCTACCTTGTGCTGGTACCAGTGCTGGGTATATTCCTGGGGCAATCGGCTGGTAGGTGGACCTGGATGGGATGTATTCTCGCCGTCATGGGACTCTACTTCCTCTGCATCAAGGAGTCGGCTTCTCTCCAATTCGGGGACTTATTGCAGCTTATCGGAGCATTCTTTTGGGCCTTTCATATCCTCATCATCGGATATTTTTCCCGTAGAGTTGACGTATTGAAATTATCGTGTTATCAGTTTTTTACTTGTTCCATACTCAGCCTCGTGACGGCTGTCATCACCGAGACAATTATCATTGACAATATTTTGGCTACAGCTGTACCCATTTTATATGGTGGTTTTTGCTCGGTGGGGATTGCCTACACCCTCCAGGTAGTGGGACAGAAACATGCTCCACCAGCCCATGCCGCCATTATTCTAAGTATGGAAACGGTGTTTGCGGTAATCGGAGGATTCCTGATCCTCGGTGAAAGAATCGAGGGACAAGAGATTCTCGGCTGTGCTCTAATGCTGACCGGCATGCTGGTATCCCAACTGGGCAGTCTACGGTCAAGCACTTAGCATCTACTCTCCCCTAGACAGTACCGACCTGAGTGGAACTGATTTAATTGGGGCTGATTTCCGAGATGCTAACCTCAAAGGGGACGACCCAAGCCCAAATTAACGCCTAGCTCTGGAACACTTGTGGATGACAATAAATGGAGAAAATAGTATACTCAACTGGCAAGGATAAAAACACAGTTCCGGTTGGTGGTCTGATTGCATCTTCTATAAAGATTTAAACAACGCCTAGAAATCAACCCGGTTATATGTAGAATGAAGGACAAGAAGTAGGGAGGTCTACTAGTATATGAAACAGCAAAGTGTATATAAAACCTCTCCAGAGGGGTATGTAGAAGCAGTAGAGGGCATATATAGGAAAACTTTGGTATGGGGTAATAATGCCCTCTTAACTGAATTTAAACTATCAGGAGGAAAAAAGCTGCCCTCGCACAAACATGATGAAGAGCAGGTTGGTTATCTGGTTTCTGGTCATATCATTCTGCTGATCGATAATGAAAAATATGATATGTTGCCTGGAGACAGTTGGGCTATTCCAGGAGGTATTGAACATTCAGCCGAAATAGCAACAGATTCAATAGCTATCGAAGTATTCTCACCGGTAAGAAGCGATTATTTGCCTGACCTTGAACGGGGATAAGGCTATGGTTCGCATAGCCAGTGCAATGGCAGCGGCCTAACCCGCAACCAGTAAAAACCGGACTTAATCGATTAATTTTTTGCCATAACCTTTAAGGAGCAAGGAATTGGTTACCACCGATACTGAAGAAAAGGCCATCGCCAGTCCAGCCCATTCCGGCGGCAGTAGTTTGCCGGTTAAGGGATATAGGACGCCAGCTGCCACAGGAATTCCAATCACGTTATAAATCAAGGCCCAGAAGAGGTTTTGCTTAATTTTGTTCAGTGTTTTTCTGCCTAACCGGATGGCCCTTTCCACATCGAGCAGGTCATTGCGCACCAAAATGACATCACCGGTTTCCTTGGCCACATCAGTTCCCGAACCGATAGCAATCCCGATGTCCGCCTGGGCCAGGGCGGGGGCATCGTTAATCCCATCCCCGACCATGGCGACTTTCAGCCCTTGTTCCTGGTATTTTTTCACAATATTGATCTTATCCTGGGGCAGAACCTCTGCATCTATCTCCCCAATACCAATTTCCTGTCCGACAACCTGGGCAACCTTCTTATTATCCCCGGTGATCATGAAGGTCTTCAAACCCAGTCTGTGCAAGCGCTGGATCGCTTCCCTGGTGCTATCTTTGAGGACGTCAGCCAGGGCAATTAAGCCAATACCTTGGCCATCAAGAGAGACCAACATAGTGGTCTTTCCCTCCTCCGCCAGGCGCTGAAAGCTCGGTTCGATCTCGTTTATATCTATCCCATGTTTCTGCATGTGCTTAATATTACCAATAAGCAGAGGCTTACCCTGGTAAGAGCAAGCTATCCCGTAGCCACTCTCCTCTTGATAATCCTTGACTGCGGCGATTTCTATGGCTTCTTTCCTGGCACGTATCACGATGGCTTGAGCCAGGGGATGAATGGAGGGATTTTCCCCGGCGGCTGCTATCTGCAGGAGATCTTTTTCTTTATAAGGAGCAGCCGCTACAATATCGGTAACCTCCGGAGTACCTTTCGTCAGGGTCCCGGTCTTGTCAAAACCGATGGCCTGTAAACTCGAGATAGCTTCCAGTACTGCTGCAGATTTAAAGAGCAAGCCACGATTTAGGCCAACGCCACTGCCGACCATGATGGCCGTCGGGGTTGCCAACCCCAATGCACAGGGGCAAGCGATTACCAGGACGGCAATTGCTGCCGTAAAGGCAAAAACGAAGGTACTGTGAAGAGCAAAATACCAGATTAAGAAAGTAATTACGGACAGACTTACAACCGTAGGAACAAAATAATTGGCGATCAGGTCAGCCATACGCTGGATGGGCGGTTTTACCCCCTGAGCATCTTCCACCATTTTGATAATACCAGAAAGTACCGTGTCTTTACCGGTCTTGGTCGTTTTCACTTTAATACTTCCGGAACGATTAATGGTAGCCCCAATCACGGGTTCCCCTACACCCTTGTCAACCGGAATGGACTCCCCGGTCAGCATGGCCTCGTCGATGCTGGCCTGTCCTTCCATAATCTCACCGTCTACCGGTATTCTTTCTCCAGGTTTAACCATAACCACATCGCCTATTTTCAGATCAGCTGCCGCTACTTCCTTTTCTTCGCCGTTAACTAGCAAACGGGCTTTATCAGCCTGCAGCTCTAACAACCTTTTTAATGCCTGACCGGCCCGCCCTTTAGCTTGGGCCTCCAGATATTTCCCGAAACGCACAAAAGTAATCAACAAGGCTGACGTATCAAAGAAATTTGGCCCTTGGAAGAAAAGATTTGGGAAGAACATATTAAAAGTCGTCATCACACTATAGCCGTAGGAAGCTGTAATTCCCATGGCAACCAGGACATCCATATTGGCTGAGCGATTTTTTAAGGCGTGGTAAGCACCGCGATAAAATGTCCAACCTGCCGTAAACTGCACAATGGTGGCCAAAGTAAGGATCGTATACATCAACGTTCTCGACATGGGGAGATACATGAGCGGCATAATCGGCAAAGACAGAATAGCACTAAAAATGAGCCAGTTGCGTTGTATGATCGCATTACGATCGTCTTCATCTTCGTCCTTGTTTTCCAGGGGAATATAGCCGGCATCCCTGACTTTCGCAAAAATATCGCTTATATTTATCGTCCGGGGATCAAACTCAACCGTCACCGTCTCGTTGGCAAAGTTTACGGAGGCCATGTTCACACCGGGAGTCCTATTAAGCTTCTTCTCAATGGTTAAAGCACAGTTGCCGCACGTCATCCCGCTTACCTTAAATTGCTTTTGGCCGCCTTCACTATCTTCACTCTGGGCACGATAGCCCAGGTCTTTAATCCTGGCCAAAATCTCCTCTTCGCTAACGATTGAAGGGTCTAATTCCAGGATTAATTTTTCTGAAGCAAAATTGACTGCAGCCGACTTTACACCCTTCATTTTGCCTACGCCTTTTTCTATGGTTAAGGCACAGTTGGCACAGGTCATCCCACCAACCTTAAACTGCTTTTTTAGTTCAACCTCGGTTTTGTGTCCCGCCTCTATGCGAATATCGCTTTCTACCAGGGGCTCTCCTGCTCCTTCAGTTGGACTAAGCTGGGTTAAATACCCCGCTGCTTCAATCGCATGGGCTACGTCATCTATTTCCAGTTGGGTTGTATCAAGATCCAATATAGCTTTGCTGTCAGCTAAAGAGACCCGAATATTTTCCACACCCGATAGTTTTTCCAGTGTTTTGGTTACCCGCTGCACACAATGCTCACAACTCATCCCGTAAACGGGAATCTCTATCTGAGCCTTTTTATCAGCAGTATCAGTCATAGTATCACCTCTAAAATACGATTATCGAAAACAGCTAAAATTATGCAGCCAACCTATTTAATCAGTTTAAAAATAGTCTTTACAACTTCATCAATCACTTCTTCATCACCAGCCCGAAGCTGCTCTACAACGCAGGATTTCATATG
>JAQUUV010000077.1 GCA_028693695.1 Syntrophomonas sp. | reverse complement strand
AAGGATTACCGCCCGGAGGTAGCAGGAGTAATGGATAAGATATTAGAAAAGCTCGAACAGTTAGACTTTAACCTTCTGCCACTCAAATTGTTAGAAGCGGATCAGCTGTATTTCTCTGAGCTATCTGTTCGTATAGATGTTCCGATTGAACTGTTGATTTTTACCGTTGATCATTCCCTGCGTCCTTTTCTCCGGCTTTGGGCCGAGCCTTTTTATTCTGAGATTGTGGAAGATGAATTTAAATCTTGGAGCTTTGCTAATATATGCCCCTTTTGTGGCAGCAAGTCGCACTTTAGCCGCCTGAGAGCAAAGGACGGGCGCAGATTTATGTTTTGTGACCACTGTTTTACCGAGTGGGAAACCCGTAATATTTACTGCGTACATTGCGGCAACAATAATCCGGATACGATTCAATATTTAACTGTAGAAGAAGATCCAGCTTATCAGATATATACCTGCGAAGATTGTAAAGGATATCTAAAGACTTTTGACGAACGTCATAAAGGCGACAAAACAGACCTCTATATCGCTAATATTGAAACAGTATATCTGGACATGCTGGCTCAGGAAAAAGGCTACAACAGCCATGATAATGACTAATACGCTGGACAGGCAATGGGGTTTTCATGCCTGAATGCCTGCTCATCAAAATACCGAGTAGTTTAAAACTACCCGGTATTTTCATTTTTTTAAATAACCCCAACTCCCTGGAAACATTGTTGTTTTTCTATCTTACTCTGGCCTTATTGGCCACCGCTACGATAAAAGGCCGTCAGATTTTCCATCCTCCTCAGCGGCCATCGGTAAAACGATTTCCACTACCGCACCACCCTGACTGGAGTTATAAATCCTGAGCCTTCCAGCATGCTCGGTGATGATTTTCTGAACTATGCTGAGACCTAGCCCAGAGCCTCCGTTCCCACCGGTATAGAAATGTTCAAAAGCATGTTTTAAATCTTCCGCTCTAAAACCGGAACCGTCGTCGTGAACTGTTATTAAAACCTTGGTCTGGTTGTCAATTAACTGGGATTCAACCGTGACGCTGCTCCAGGCATGGCGAATGCCATTGGACATGAGGTTGACGAAGAGGCTGTGTAACTGCTCCCAATCCCCTACAACCCAAGTGCCAGCATGTACCTTAGAACAAATCTCTACTTTCCTTTCCATGGCATATCCACCGACCGTCTCTATGACCTCCTCTAAGATATAGGAGAGGTCATTAGGTAAAAGATATTTCTTATGCGGCTGCTCCAGAATGGTAATATCGATTAAATTTTCAACTACGTTTCTTAAGCGCAGACTTTCTTTATGAATGATGTCGATGGCATTATCCAGCGCTGGACCGGTAAATATTCCATCGCGGATACCCTCTGCATAACCATTAATACTCATCAGGGGCGTTTTCATTTCGTGGGAAGCGTTCTGGAAAAAACGTCTCATCCCTTCATCATAACTTTTTAACTGATCAGCCATCTGGTTAAAGGCGGTGGCTAATTGGGACATCTCGTCATCTCCTTTGGTGTCTAGACGCATATCGAACTGACGATTGCCCACAGCCTGGGCATATTCTTCCAGCTTTCTCAGGGGTTTTACCAGATAGCGAATCAAAAAGAACGCGATTAAAAGGGCTGCCAACATTGCGACCAAAAGACTGCCCAACACCACTAACAACGTTTCTCGATACAGGGTTTGCAGCATGCTGAAAGATATGAAGGTCATAACCGTTTCCCCCGCCCCGTCAGCTGTTCCTACCGGCACTTCTGCAGCCATATAATCTTCGTTCTTAAAGATATTAGACATATTCCTATTAAAGCTTCCCTCTTCGCGCAGTTTTACCCCCAACTGCGACAATGACTGACCTGGTGGAAACTTCTCCGGCTGACTACTAAAACTGATGCTGTCCTGAGGATCAAGCCATATAAAGTCGCTCTCTACCGATCGGCCTAGCAGGATTATGGTTACAGGCAAATCGTGCTCCTGGGGCGGCCAAAAGCTGGATTCACGAATCCCAATCGAATAAGCTATCTCCCAGGCCTGCTTTTCCAAACCGATCTCGGCCCGGCGTTCTAAAACGCCTACCAGCAGCGGATAAAAGGCCAGAGCGGTAACCAGGAAGGTGAAAAAAACCACGGCCAAATAGCTTATTAATATTTTACTAGAAATGCTTTTAAACTTGCCCATCTAATCGGTACCCATATCCCCATATAGTCTTAATGTTGGTTTCTGAATCGCTTTCCTTTAATTTCTTGCGCAAGCGTTTGATCAGGTCATCAACGGCTCGCTCCGATCCTTCATAATCATAGCCCCAGACTCGATCCAGCAATTCCTGACGGTTGAAAGTGCGCTGGGGATGCTGAACCAGCAGCAGGAGCAGGTCGAACTCCCTGGTAGTCGTGCTCAGTTCCTGTTCATCAACCAGAATCAGTCTGTCATCAGGCAGCAGTCTTAAGTTACCGGCCTGCAGATAATTATCCGGATTGGGGGGAGTCATCGTGCGACGGAGCACCGAGCGCACCCGGGCGATCAGTTCACGGGGACTGAATGGTTTGGACAAATAGTCATCCCCTCCGATTTCAAGTCCTATAACCCGATCCATAGCTTGCCGACGCGCTGATATGAATATTACCGGGACTTCGCTGTTCTGGCGGATTTGCCGGCAAAAATCGAGCCCGTCTTGGCCGGGTAGCATGATGTCCAGAATGAACATATCTGGATATCCTGATTCCAAACGGCAGTTTAGCTCCTCAATACTGCCGAATGACTCCACACTAAAGCCTTCCTTTTGCAGGTACTGGCTGATTAATAAACGTATATTCTCTTCATCATCTATTACATAAATGGTCTGCAAATCACCCGCCCCTTTACAATTACACAACTGCCCAAAACTCTGTTTACAGTATAGGTCGGTATTGTGGCAAAAATGTGTAAACGGTTTAGTTAAAAAGTTGAATTTGTGGGAAAATTTGATCTTGCCTGAATTATGCCACAATTTTAGTCTATCATTAAGGTGAAGTTTAGGTCAAAATGTAAACCAAGCTTAAAATTTCGCTTGGTTTCTTAATAGTCAGGTTTACCGGGGCGGGCCAGCTGTAATTAAGCGGCTCTCCGATCAACTATAGAAATCGGTATGGGAGTGTTGCCCATGTAAGGATTAATGATTCAATACCAATACAATAATGGCAAAATGCGCTGAGTTTCTCATCATGAGAAAACGGGGGAACCAATTTAGTGGGGTGAATCCGATATCGGTAGGGAAATCCCTTTTCCCGAATCCGTCAGCTAACCTCGTAAGCGCTGAAAGGGAATCCGAGGTTAATACTTTACCAGCAAACCAAAGGACTGCCTTTGGTTATTTTTATTTAATTCTCGGCCCTTTTCGATTATGACCATTCCTATTAAGGACCAAAAAAGGAGTGATAACATGAGAGAGACAGGGAATATATATAATCTTGATCAATCTATACTCATAAGCACTGAACTTAAAGAGAACGTCCCTTTACTGGTTACCATAAAATCAATACCCGATAAGACTACTGTTCAAAAAAAAACCGCGGCAAGAAAGCAGAAAATGTTAGATGTTCTGGGTGGCACCAACAAAGACTGGGCTAATTGGAAATGGCAGTTTGCCAATAGAATTACCACACTGGATGAGCTTGAACAGGTGATCAACCTGACAGATGAGGAAAGAATGGGTGTAAAAACGAGTCTAAAAAAGCTGCGCATGGCAATTACCCCCTATTATGCAACGCTGATGGACGTGGATGACTTTAATTGTCCGGTGAGAAGACAGGCTGTTCCAACTATCCATGAAACCAGAATATCAAAATACGACAGCAGGGACCCATTGCATGAAACTGCGGACTCTCCGGTTCCAGGACTTACCCACAGATATCCCGACAGGGTCCTCCTGCTTATCACCAGTCAGTGCTCAATGTACTGCCGCCATTGCACCAGAAGAAGGTTTGCCGGACATGATGACAAAGTCCAATCCATGGAAAATATAAAGAAGGCAATCAATTATATAAAGCTGCATAAAGAGGTCAGGGACGTGCTCCTGTCTGGTGGAGATGCATTGTGTGTTTCCGATGAACGGCTTGAGGAGATAATAAAAGAACTAAGAAATATTGAACATGTGGAAGTTATACGGATTGGAACCAGAGCCCCGGTAGTAATGCCGCAAAGAATCACACCGGAACTATGCGATATGCTTAAAAAATATCATCCTATTTGGCTTAACACCCACTTTAATCATCCCAAGGAAATCACACCTGAAGCCAAAAAGGCTTGTGAAATGCTTGCCAATGTAGGAATACCATTGGGAAATCAATCAGTGCTCCTGAAAAACATTAATGATTGTCCATATATAATGAGAAGCTTGGTACAGGAGCTTGTAAAAATAAGAGTTAGACCTTATTACCTTTACCAGTGCGACCTGTCGGAAGGAATTGAGCATTTCAGAACCCCGGTAGCTGTAGGGATTGAAATAATAGAAATGCTGAGAGGGCATACTTCAGGCTTCGCCGTTCCAACCTTTGTGGTGGATGCACCTGGAGGCGGCGGTAAAATACCGGTGGGTCCGCAGTATCTTATTTCACAGTCTTCTGAAAAGGTGATACTGCGCAACTTCGAGGGAGTAATATGCACTTATGCCGAGCCCGAAGATAAAACCCATAAATGTCATAATTGCGGACTATGTGATAAGTACAAAAGCAGAGAATATAGGGGTATAGAAAAGCTTTTTAGGAATGAGAGGGTTTGCCTAGTTCCCAGAACTAATGTCAGGGTGAACAGGAGGGACTGAGCAAATGACTGCAGTACAATATAATCAACATGAAAACTATTATTCAGCCATAAAGGGTATAAAGCTATATTTTGATTATATAAATGGAAGGCTGAAAATACTGGATTATAAATGCATATCGGATAATATTATAAGAGACATCATTAATTTGGCAAAGGATGAGGGGTTCAGTAAAATAATATCCAACTGCCGTATAAGACTTCTAAAACCATTCAGAAGCAATGGCTTTGTCATCGAAGGCATTATCAATGGATTTTTTCAGGGAGAAGATGCATACTGCATTTCTTACTTTATTGATCCCCAAAGACAGGCAGTTCCCCAAAAGGAAGAAGAGGATTCTATTCTATACCATTGCGTGAGTGATACTAACAGATTTTCACCGCAGGGAAAACACAAGTATACAATTAGACTGGCTAACGTGAGGGATATCCCTGAGATGGTAAAGTTGTTTTCTACAGTTTTTAAAAGCTATCCATCTCCAGTGTTTAGTATGGAATACCTTGAAAAAGTAATGAATGAGCATGTGCTGTTCAAGGTGGCTGAAGAAGACAGGGAAATAATAAGTATTGCATCGGCCGATATAGACAAATTGAACTTGAATGCTGAAATAACCGATTGTGCCACATATCCCGAACACAGGGGAAAGGGTATGTTGTCAAACTTAATATATAGTCTAGAAGCTGATCTAAAGGAAAAAGGGTTCCGTACAGCATACAGCTTGTCCAGGGCAATTAATCCGGGAATTAATAAGGCTTTAAGCAGGCTGGGGTACAAATATGGCGGACGGCTGGTCAACAACTGCCACATATGCGGCGGGTATGAAGACATGAATGTATGGGTGAAAAATTTAAAGAGGGGTTTAGTCTGAATGTTGGTTTCTGTACCACTTTCCTTTAACTTCTTGTATAAGCATTTGACCAAGTTATACTCTCCTACTGAACGAAACGAATGAGGCTCTCGGCTGTAAATAATAAAAGCTATGTGAGAATATTCATGATTTTTATTATAAGAATGTTATTTTGTTGGGCAAAACACGCCTTTATATTGCATAAAATGTGTTTTACCTATGTGGAGTAAACTACTCTCGAATATTCTTTCTAACTAATCAATAATGGGCGTTGAAAAAAAGGAATGATGTTTATGTCAAAAATAGAAGTAAAAAACCTGAGTATGATTTATGGTGGAAATCCAGAAAAGGCTTTGGAAATGATTAGTGATGGTTATAGTAATGATCAAATTCGAAAACAGACTAAACAGGTGGTAGGTATAAAGAATGTTTCCTTTTCAGTGGATACAGGTGAAATCTTTGTGATCATGGGACTATCCGGTAGTGGAAAATCAACCCTGCTACGTTGCATTAATAGACTTAATAAGCCTTCAGCAGGGTCAATAATTATTGATGGAAAGGATATCAGCAAAGTAAATCCTCAGGAACTGCGTGCTATTAGAAGAGAGAAGATGGCGATGGTATTTCAACGATTTGCTCTCTTACCGCATCGAACAATCAGGGATAATGTAGCTTATGGCCTGGAAGTACAGGGAATTACCCGGGAAGAACGGTATGATAAGGTTATGGACGTACTAACGATGGTCGGATTGGATGCCTGGGTGGATTATTATCCGGCAAATTTAAGTGGAGGAATGCAGCAGCGAGTTGGAATTGCTAGAGCTCTCGCTACGGATCCTGATATTCTCCTGATGGACGAGCCTTTTGGTGCACTAGATCCTTTAATCCGTCAAGACATGCAAGATGAATTAATCGAAATCCAAAAGAAGCTGCAAAAGACAATTATATTTATTACTCATGACTTAGATGAAGCACTTAAAATAGGAGATCGAATTGCCTTGATGAAGGACGGGGAGATAGTTCAGATGGGCCAACCGGAAGATATCCTATTATCACCAGCTACTGAATATGTAGCCCGCTTTGTTGAAAATGTAGACCGAAGCAGGGCGCTTACTGCCTCTTCAGTAATGGTCAAGCCCCGATCAGTAGTATATCCAAAAGATGGTCCAAGGGTGGCCCTTCATGTTATGGAGCGTTTTGGAATGTCTGGACTATTTGTAACCGATCGAACTGGAGTCTTAATGGGATATGTTCTTGCAGATGATGCTGGTCGGATTTCAGATACGGGGCAACGTCAGCTGGATTCCATCATTCTAAAGGATGTACCCAGCGTAGCTCCGGATACCTCTCTTGCTAATATTTTAGAAGTTATTGCCCATACCCAGATCCCTGTTGCGGTCGTTGATGAGAAAAATATACTTAAAGGTGTCCTGGTAAGAGGTTCCGTAATTGCCGGCTTAGCTGGACAAAGGAGGGGGGGCATAAATGGATCTAATACCAAGATTGCCGATTAATCGTTGGACCGACATTGGAATTAATTATCTTCAGCTAAAGTTTGGTACTAGTTTTGACGCTCTAAGCGCTTTTCTTAAATCCATGATAGTATCCCTGCAAGATCTTTTGCTTTTCATACCTCCTGCATTATTGATCACACTAATTGCGTTGTTAAGCTGGAAATTTGCCAATAAGAAGGTTGCCCTGTTTTCAATAATTGGTATGTATCTTATATACAATGTAGGACTCTGGGATGCAACTATGCAAACCCTGGCTATGGTAATCGGATCTGTTGCACTTTGTATTCTTGTTGGCCTTCCCCTTGGAATTCTATCAGCTAAAAAGGAAGCTGCTCACAGGATTATTAGTCCCATTCTTGATTTCATGCAGACACTTCCTGCATTCGTTTATCTGCTACCCGCTGTTACCTTTTTTCATTTGGGAGTAGTTCCCGCGGTAATAGCTACCTTGATTTTTGCTATGCCGCCGGTAATACGTCTTACTGATCTTGGAATAAAGCAGGTTCCCGAAGAGCTGGTAGAACTCGGAAAATCGTTTGGTTCTACGTTCTACCAAATGCTTTTTAAAATAGAACTCCCACTGGCACGACCTACTATTATGGCTGGTATCAACCAGTGTATTATGTTGTCACTATCAATGGTGGTTATTTCCGCTATGATTGGGGCAAAAGGGTTAGGAGGTGAAGTATGGAGGTCGATCCAGAGAATGGAAATAGGTAACGGCTTTGAAGCCGGATTAGCAATCGTTGTAATAGCGATGATTCTGGATCGAATTACTCAGAGTTTTGGGAAATCTAACGAATAAACAAGGAGGAATGTTTGGAGTGTCAAAAAACAAGAATTTAATTAAACTATTGGTAATGTTGGTAATACTATCTTTGGGGTTGGTTGGTTGCAGTGGAACAAAGGCACCGGAGAAGGCGGCAGATAAGGGTACCGTAAAGATTCTATATGTGGAATGGGCCTGTGCAACAGCTTCCTCTCACGTAATGGCGGATATTTTGGAAAACAAAATGGGTTACAAGGTTGAATTAACTCCCGTTTCGGCACCTTTATTGTTTGAAGGACTGGCCAATGGAGATGGCGATGCAATGACTACTGCATGGCTGCCGATAACCCATAAGAGTTATATGGAAAAAGTAACAGGGAAGGTGCAAGATCTAGGTCCTAATTGCGAAGGGGCAAAACTGGCACTTGTTGTTCCCGATTATGTTGCCATCAATTCAATTGAGGAATTAAAAGCTAATAAGGACAAGTTTAGTGGACAGATTATTGGAATTGACCCCGGTGCTGGATTAATGAAACTTACTGAAACGGCAATAAAAGACTATAATCTGGATTATGAACTGATGGAAGGCAGTGATGCCACCATGGTTGCGGCATTGAAAAGCGCCATTGACAAAAAGGAATCGGTTGTTGTTACAGGATGGAGTCCGCACTGGATGTATGCTAAATGGAATTTAAAGAACCTTGAAGATCCTAAAAAGGTACTTGGAGAAGAAGAAACGATTAATACTT
>JAQUUV010000076.1:6233-8741 GCA_028693695.1 Syntrophomonas sp. | reverse complement strand
GTGCTTTCATCTACCTGCATACCCATATCGGAGTAGGTTCCCGCTACGTCACCAGTCAGCAGGGATTGCAATGTATGGATATATTCCAGTGATTGGTTGATTAAGTCATTGTTTTCACTATTGCTAGCCTTCAGTCGAGCTATACTCTCTCCCATCTGCTCAACGGCTTCCTGCATTTCGCCTGCCGATTCTGGCCAAGATTGTTTCAAGTTCTCCAGTATTTGACTGGCCGGCAATTCACCAACTGACGTTCCCCATATCCGGGCTAGCTTCCCATGTGATTTAAAACGGGCATCTTCCAGCTTCTGAATATTAGAAACAAGGATGCCCTCCTTTTGCATGAGTTTATTCAGTTCTTCCACCTGGCCCAGTATAATGACCTGCCGCTTAGTCTCTTCCAACTGAACCAGACTATCTAATACCCGATTTTGTTTGCCCAGTATATCAATGAATTCTTTAATATCCTTATCCAAGCCTATAGACATTCTGTTATACCAGCTTATCGACAATGGCTAAGGCAATCATTTTCTCTGCCACTTCATCATCGGAACGGGTATAAGTTCCGGCAGATATTGCTTCTGCCAGCTCATTCACCTTATCCTGCCTTATATCCTCAGACTGACGGGCTGCCTGAAAGGCCCGCTGCTTAATCTTGCTCTCACCTGAAATTGCTAATTCATCACGGGCTACGGCTTTGCTTTTAATGTCTTTGACCGAGTTAACGCTCGAATTCAAATCCTTGCCGTAGGTTTTCAATAGACCTTGTATTTGATTATTAGAAATAATCATCTTTTACCACCCCAATATTTTTTGTATCTTACATATCATATATAATACTTCGCATAAAAAAAGAAGAAGCTTAAAACCATTTAAGCTCTTCTTAACTAATTTTTTATCGTTTTACGCTGTATATCTCTAATTATCTTCATCGCGTGCTTAGATGAGGAGCTGACATCTGGTAATCTGCTTATTCTCAGTCTTTAGTATACATCTTTTCTCCCTTTTTACGAGCCGGAGAAGCAGGTTTCGCCTCTTGCGTCTTATTCCTGGGGGGAGCAACTTGCCTTATACTGGCATCCATTTGCCCTCGGCAAGCCTCGCAATACCTGCCTCCAGTTATCTTATTCCCACAGCGTTCACATTCCAATGTACCCTGGAAACCCCGGGACTGCAAGCGTCCATCCCGCAGAAACTGCAGGATTTTCTCTTCCTCAATGCCTGTTGCCTCTGCTACTTCAAATACCCCGGCCCCCGGATGGTCACGCACATACTTTCTGACCGTCATATATTCATTCTCTTCCTTACCCAGACACTCGGGACACAGGTTCCTGCCCATATACCCAAAAATTCGACCACACTCGGGACAATTTCTCAAGCTAGCGTTCATATGCGTTCCCTCCCTTTAAATACATTATAATTAAATACATTCTATTTTTCTAAAAGCCTTTGCCGGTAGCCCAGGTAATTATACAAACCCGAACCGCTCCTGCCCCTAAAAGGGTGCGGGTACATTCACGGCCAGTAGAACCGGTAGTATAAACATCATCAACTAGCAATACGCTCTTATTAGATACCTTTTTTTTATCAGTTACCTCAAAGGCACACAGGAGATTTTTCTCCCGTTCTTCACGGGACAACTCGGTCTGGGAAGGCGTTTCCTTGACTCTATGTATCACCGTGCTGTCCATCTTCACCCCTAATTCTTTGCTGATCTGCCGGGCCAGCAGTTCAGTCTGATTGAAGCCCCTTTTTTGGAGGCCTTTGTGGGATATAGGTACTGGCACTATTATATCAATCTTTCCGAAGCGGGGCTCTTGCTCAATTTTCTTAACCATCATGTTACCCATCTGCGGGGCTAAATGTTTTCTACCCATAAATTTCAATACCTTGGTAGCGATACGGTAAGGTTCCTCATAAGGACCTACCGCACGGGCCACATCAAACTGAGGAGGGTTGTTCCGACAATCCGTACATAGGGTCTTCCCCTCCTCCAAATACTTACCACATTTCTCACATATCGAACAGGAACACTGCAATTCTATCATCTTATCAGCGCATTCCTGACACCAAGGCTGCCTACATCCATATTTACCCGGTTTGCGGCATATACAGCATGCTTCCTGAGGAAACAGGATATCTAGCAAAGGATCGAACATTATAACACCTCATTTACGAACAATTCTGCGAAGGAGGGAGCGTGCCAAGGGGACACCATACATCTACAATATGAACTATATTATACCATATTTTATATAATTTCTCTCGATCTCAAAATTGGGGGTGTTTAGCTTCATCCTGTAGCTGCAATCTAAAATCCTGGGCGGGGAACTTCCGTTTCTTATAAACGGCTTTAATAATAATTAGCATAATTAAGAGCCAAATGCCAAAACAAGTCAGTTTAAGTAATATGAGCACAGGAAAACCTCCTTCCAGCCTATTTGTACATAATATGCTGGTAAGAGGTGAATTGATTACCGGGAAGCAAGGGGACGTTCTTTTTGCTTCCTT